>NZ_MVPX01000587.1:0-251 GCF_002043085.1 Gordonia sp. i37
TACGGTCGTCCGATACGTCGGGACCGGTACTGCTGCGAGCGGATTCAGCGTTCTACGGCCATCGCGCGATCACCACCGCGCTCCGGGCCGGTGCGCAGGTGTCGGTCACCGTGCGTCAGGATTCCCACGTCCGAGCAGCGATCAGCGAGATACCGGCAGATGCATGGACGCCGATCGAGTACACCGACGCCGTCTTCGACGAAGACAGCGGCCAGTGGGTCTCGCGGGCCGAGGTCGCCGAAGTACCGTTC
>NZ_MVPX01000588.1:0-543 GCF_002043085.1 Gordonia sp. i37
GCAGAGTAGGCAGCCGTTGTCGAGGTCGGTGGGCCCACCATCGGCCCAATGCTCGAGGTGGTCTCCTTGGCAGCGTCCGGCGTGTGCACCGCATTTGATGCATCCGCGATCACGCACCAGTAAGGCTTTGCGTTGTCCCGGTGTGAAGAAGCGTTTCGCCTCCCCGACACTGAGCGGTACACCGTTGGGATCGAGCATGATTTTCGTGATCGTGGTGTCACACGACAACATCCGGGCGGTGGCTTCGGTGATGGCACCCATGTTCTGCAAGTCGCCGCCGAGCGCGGGGTTGTCGGCTGACCAGGTCCACAACAGCCCGTTGGTGGGTTTGGCCGAGAACGTGTTGTCGGCCAATCCTTGTGCCGCCAACTCCACGATCGTTTCGAACGCGGCCGCGCAGATTTGTTCGGGTGTCCGGGGATCGGGGGAGCCGTCGGGTTGAGGTTTGGGCGCCGACAAGGTTTCCATCAGGGTGCGTGTTTTCTCCCCGGCGATGATGTCGAGGTTCGCCGAGATCTCCAACCGGCCGTCGTCGGTGATGCG
>NZ_MVPX01000589.1:0-18996 GCF_002043085.1 Gordonia sp. i37
CCGCGCCCAAACATCTGGCGGCCGTCCGCACCAACTTCATCGACCTTCTGACCGATGACCAACTCGACACCCTTGCCGAGATCGGCGATGTCGTCGCCGAACACCTCCGGTCCACATACGCGGATCCAGCAAGCGCCAAGCACTCTGACGACTGTTGACCGAGAAAGCACGAAAGGCTCCAGCACCATGTCACAACCAAACACCCCCACCACGCCGACCGAGCCGTTCATCGTCGAAGTATGGAGCGACGTCGGATGCCCCTTCTGCTATATGGGCAAAAACCGTCTCGCCAAAGCGATTTCACAGCGACCCGACGCCGATCGCTTCGAGGTTCGCTTCCGCTCGTTCGAGCTCAACCCGGCGGCCGCAACCCAGCCCGAGCCGATGCCTGTGGCATTTGCCCGTGCCCATCCCGGAGTCACCACCGAACAGTTCATGCAGATGGAAGGACAGGCTAAACAGATGGCCGCCGCCGACGGTCTTCCGTATTCGCTCGATCGACTGAGCGGCAACACATTTGGAATCCACCGGGTCGCCCACTACGCCGCCGAGAAGGGTGTCGGCGCAGAGTTCTACTCGACAGTCCAAGACCGCTTCTTCGAGGGCACCCTGAATCCGTTTGATGCCGACGACCTCATCTCGGTGGCAACAGAACTCGGGCTTGATTCCGATGAGGTGCGCGACGTCGTGACCAGCGAGCGCTACTCCGACGAGGTGACTGCCGACATCGACCAAGCACGCGAGTACGGCGTCCGAGGCGTACCTTTCGCGGTCTTCGGCAATCAGCTCGCGGCTCAGGGAGCCCAATCCGTCGAGGGCTACGCCGCCGCACTGGCACAAGCGTTCCCGGTTAGAGAGGCGGCGACCCGATGACTGCCGAAACACCACATCCCATCCTTCGACTGGTCGGGGGGCCTGCCGCGATCTGCGATGCGGAGACCGGCATTTGCGAGATCCCCAACGCCGGCGTCCCAGCATCCACCGAGACGCCGATTCCCCGGGAGCAGGCAACGCAGATCCAGCCACAGCCGAATCCCTGAATGCGCCCAAGCACCACAACACCACAGCGGTTGCCGAATCTCTGAAGGATTCGGAAACCGCTGTGGCGACTACTCTTTGTTTCTAGCTACCTTGAGGTGACGCCACCTGCTTGCCGTTGACAAAGAACTGGCCGGCAAACTGCGTTGCCGGGTCGTAGTAGAGGTAGCTGAAGTGACGCTTGGCGAACTTCCAGCCTGTCGCGGTACGCACATACTCGTCGTCGTAGACACCGTGCAACGTCTGCCCCGTCCCGTCGTGCCGATAGCCCAGTTCGGTGATGTACGTACGTCCGGTAGCACTGTCACTGTCGACTTCGACGAGAACCTGGTGGACCTGCTGAATGAACGTAGCCCACATCGCTTCAGCCCCTGCCGCAAACCCTGCGGCGAGCTCCGCACCCGAGCCGGTCATCGTGACATCCAGCGGCGGGGCGATGACCCACACACCGGAGTCCGACCAGACATCGGCGAAGGCGTCGACATCGACCCTGGTCACCGCGTCGGCGAACCGCGCCGACAGCGCAATGAGTTCCTCTTGATCAGACATGGGCAACCTCCTCGTTATCACGACCGGAGTCCCGATCGCATCCCATAACCAGTTAAACTGAGGGCCAACCTCAAGTTATTCCCGGGTTCAACCCGTTGATGGGCGCTGTTTCGGCTAGCCGACCTCGACAAGTTCCGGCAACGGGTCTCGACGATCCGATACGCCCGCGCGCCGCGCTGTCTCCGCAGTGACCTTTCCATCACGGAAGAACTCCAGCCACAACTGATTCACGAGTTCCGGCTGATCCGTCTGGCCCTGGTGCCCGGTCTTCTCCGGGTAGAAGAACTGCACATTCGTGAGAGCATCCTCCTGCGGGTATCCGAACACATCGTGCGGAACGAGGATGTCTTCTTTCCCGTACAGATAGATCCCCGGTATGGACAACTTGTCCAAGCGACCCTTGGTGGACAGACGGGCTGAAATATCGGGGTCCTCACCACCGAAGGCATACAGGGTGCGGCGCTCGTAGTAGTCCTGATGACGAAGCGCAGCGGCGGTGCGCATGTCGACGAGATCATCGGTCACCGCGGATGCATCGAGGATGATGGCCGACATCATTGCACGCATCGACTCCCGGGTTCCGTCGAAGGACATGATGCTGGGGCGCTCCCGACTCTCCCGACCCGGGCGCAAGTCCGGAGACGGCACGAGATCACCCACGCCGCCGGCAATGAGCGCGAAGCTCAGCACCCGCTCGGGGTGCGCGACGGTGTAGTTCACCGAATTCAAGCAACCCATCGAATTGCCCGAGATATGGAACTTGTCCAGACACAGCGCGGTCACGAAGTCATGCAGGAAGTCGACATGTGCGGCATTTCCATGCTCTGCCGGGTAGGCGTCCTCGTAGTCCGATGTCAGACCGAACCCCGGCATATCCGGACAATAGACCCGAAAGCCATTGGCGCCCAAGAACGGGGCCATGAATCGAAACCCGGCCAACGCCGATGACCCGATGATGCCCCCGTGCAGCAGGATCACCGCGGGCCCCGTTTCCCCGGACGTCATGTAGTGCGCGTTCGCACCGCTCGCCAGTCGGACGTTCCGACTCAGCATCCCGGGGACAGTGATAGTTCCTTCGTTATTCAAAGTCATCGTGAAACTTTCTATGGTGGTGTTGTCGGTGCAGAGTGAAGCGGGCCGGACGAGTCAGTCCTCGGCGCCCAAACCGTCCATGACCTCGGCTCCCGGCGGCGGCCGATGACCCCATACGCTTGCGGCGTCGAAGTGGCCGGTGGTGTGATCGCCACCGACGAGCATTCCGCCGTAACCGTATTCGACCTTCACGCCGGAAGGGCTCTCGCAGTAAAACGAGAGCATGTGGTCATTGGTATGCCGACCCAGCGTGAGACTCAACGGCACATCGTTGTCGACTACTCGATCCAATGCCCTTCCGACGGCGTCGATCTCGTCCACTTCCAGCATGAGGTGCTGCAACGCGGGCTCCACGCCCGGTAGCGCCACGAAGGCGACGGTGTGATGCCGCGGGTTGGGCGAGGTGAACGAGCAATCCGGCCCCATTATCAACATGTCGCTGACGCGGAAACCCAGAGTGTTCACATAGAATTCGCGAGTCTTCTCATGGTCGTCGACAAACAGCACGATGTGACCGAGGCCCTGGGTTCCGGTGACGAAATGCGCGCCGCGCGGCGAGACGAACGGCTCGCGATCGCTCTTGGCGCCATAGAAGAACTCGATGGGGTGCCCGGACGGATCCAACGCGGTGAAAACGTCGAGAACACCGCGGCGTGCCGCCAGCTCGGGCACCTCGGTGATCTGGGTTCCGCTGTTGGCCAGTCGCTTTCGCAGACTGTCGAGAGCTTCGCGAGTCGATACTTCGAGGCCGATTCCGACGACGCCTCCGTTGCTCCCGGGCTCAACCGCGATCCGCCAACTCCGCTCATCCACCCGTAGGTAGAGCGCATCGTCGTCGGTCCCGTCGGGCGATCTCGTAACCTGGAGTCCGAGAATGGATTCAGCGAATTCTCGCCAGGCTGGTAGGTCCTCTGCCGTGATGACGAGGTACCCGAGTGATGTGACTTCCGGGGTCATGTCAGCACCTTCCGGTTCGATTACTTGGTGGTTCGATCGACGCTATGGATACGTGCATCAAGTCACAATCGTCACGTTCCGCATGCCGGACCAAAAGTCTGTCGATCACTCGCGGCGTCATCATTCGGTTGGGCCGGACCGCATAGCGGAACAACACACTTCCCTGGTCACTACCGGTTCGCCCAAGGTGTCGCCTATGAGCAACAGCATCGCCGACCCCACGGTCGCCCACTACTCAGAACCGGATGCGGTCCGATCAGCGGCACGACGGCTGGTTCGGGCGGCCCGATCCGGCACACCCTGCGATCCGGTGCGAGACCTCATCGGAAGCACCGATGTCGCCGTCGCCTACTCGGTGGCCGAACTCGTCAGCCGCGAGCGGGTCTCAGCGGGCGCACACATCGTCGGACGCAAGATCGGTCTCACGTCGGCAGCGGTACAGGCCCAACTCGGTGTCGACCAGCCCGACTTCGGGTTTTTGCACTCCGACATGGAGTTCCTCGGCGGCGACGAAATCCCGGCAGGCGCGGTCCTGCAGCCACGAGTGGAAGCGGAGATCGCATTTGTGTTGGCCGCCGATCTGGTTGGCACCTCCATTACCGAAGACCAGGTACGCGACGCCATCGCGTACGCGGTACCGGCGCTCGAAATCTGCGGCAGCCGTATCCGCGACTGGGATATCTCCCTCGCCGACACCGTCGCCGACAACGCCTCGGCCGGCGCATTCGTTCTTGGACCACGCCACATCGCCATCGACCACGTCGAGCCGCGAGAGGTGGACATGGTGATGACCGTCGATCGCGAAGTCGTGTCGACCGGGTCGGGCAGCGCATGCCTGGGTGACCCGATCCGCGCCGTGACGTGGTTAGCCAATCAGGCACAGTGTTTCGGTCAACCATTGCGCGCCCGCCAGGTGATACTGTCCGGCGCCCTTGGCCCCATGGTTCCGGTGCGTCCCGGCGCCTCGGTCCGCGCCGACCTCACCGGACTTGGCGCTGTCACAGTGCAATTCGCAGCGGTCGACAACCCCGAAGCGCCCGACTCCGACGACGCAGACGAGCCGACCGCACTCCCACCCGCCACACGCAAGCCGGAGGACAAGTGAACACCACCACGAAGGTCGCAATCATCGGATCGGGAAACATTGGCACCGATTTACTCATCAAGATCCTTCGGACCAGCAACACCCTTGAGGTAGCCGCGCTGGTAGGAATCGACCCGTCGTCCGATGGGCTCGCCCGCGCCCGCCGCCTGGGTATCGCCGCCGTCGACAGTGGCGTCGACGGACTCATCTCCCTGCCCGACTTCGACGACATCGAGATCATCTTCGACGCCACCTCCGCCAAGGCCCACGAGTTCAACGCTGCACGTCTGGAACCCTTCGGCAAACGCTTGGTCGACCTCACGCCTGCCGCTATCGGCCCCTACGTGGTGCCCGCTGTCAACCTGGATCAGCACATAGGGGCGACCAACGTCAACATGGTGACCTGCGGCGGACAGGCCACCATCCCCATCGTCGCGGCGATCAGCGCCGAAGCACCGGTCCCCTACGCCGAGATCGTGGCATCGATTGCGTCCGCGTCGGCGGGCCCGGGCACCCGGGCCAATATCGATGAGTTCACTGAAACAACCTCGGCGGCCATCGTCGCGGTCGGCGGTGCCGCGCGCGGCAAAGCCATCATCATCCTCAATCCCGCCGACCCTCCACTCATCATGCGTGACACAGTTTTTGCCCTCATCGAAGCGCCAGATGTCGCCACCCGCGAAAGTATCCGGGAATCAATTGCGACCATGGTTGCTGCCGTGTCGGCCTACGTGCCCGGTTACCGACTGAAACAAGAGGTTCAGATAGCGGAGGTTCCCGCCGACCAGACCGTGGAAACGCTCCTACCGCTCGGTGCAACCCGTCCGACACATCAGGTTTCGGTGTTTCTCGAGGTGGAGGGCGCCGCCCACTACCTACCCGCATACGCCGGCAATCTCGACATCATGACCTCCGCCGCCCTTCGGACCGGCGAACGCATTGCAGCACTGCTGACTTCCCCACTGACAGGCGGACGATGAGTACACCGATCTACATTCAAGACGTCACACTCCGCGACGGTATGCACGCCGTCCGTCACCAACTGTCGACCGCACACGTCGCGGAGATTGTCACCGCACTCGACTCGGCCGGCGTCGACGCCATCGAAGTCGCACACGGAGATGGGTTGTCGGGCGGCTCACTGAACTACGGTCCCGGCTCGCACTCGGATTGGGCATGGATTGAAGCGGCCGCATCGGTCATCTCCAGGGCGCGCTTGACCACGCTCCTGCTCCCCGGCGTCGGCACCGTCGAAGACCTCCGGCTTGCACACGAACTCGGTGTCACATCGGTACGGATTGCCACCCACTGCACCGAAGCCGATATCTCGGCACAACACATCGACGCGGCCCGCGACCTCGGCATGGACGTGTCCGGTTTTCTGATGCTGTCGCACATGGCATCTCCCGAGCAGCTCGCCAACCAGGCGCGGCTAATGGAATCGTATGGGGCCCAATGTGTCTATGTGACCGACTCCGGCGGCCGGTTGACCATGTCAGATGTGGTCGCCCGGGTACGCGCCTATCGTGACGTACTCGACGACGACACTCAGATCGGCATTCACGCGCATGAGAACCTCTCACTGTCAGTTGCCAATTCAGTGGTCGCGGTGGAGAACGGCGTCTATCGGGTCGATGCCTCGCTCGCCGGGCAGGGTGCCGGCGCGGGGAACTGCCCGATCGAGGCCTTCGTGGCGGTCGCCAACCTTTCCGACTTCGAGCACCGTTGCGACCTCTTTGCACTCCAAGATGCCGCCGACGATCTCGTTCGCCCACTGCAGGATCGGCCGGTTCGCGTTGACCGCGAGACCCTTTCGCTCGGCTACGCGGGCGTGTATTCAAGCTTCCTGCGGCACGCCGAGACTGCGGCGCGCCGATTCGGCCTCGATACCCGTGACATTTTGCTCGAATGCGGGCGCCGCCGTCTGGTCGGCGGACAGGAAGACATGATCATCGACATCGCACTGGAACTCACCGCTGATCTTGCGGCATCCATACGATGACAAGTCGACAAGCGCGACCACAGGACGTGCTATCCGAGTTCGACTTGCTCCCAGAGAAGTTCGCATGGGGAGTTCTGCTGACGGTATCCGCGGTCCAAATGGTGGTCGTCGTGGAGAACACCATCACCAATGTGGCACTCCCGTCGATCCAGCGTGATCTCGGATACACGCAGAGTCTGTCATCGTGGGTGGTCACCGCATACGCCCTGACCTTCGGGACACTCCTGCTTGTGGGCGGACGAATCGCCCAAACCATTGGTTATCGTCGGGCAGCACTGATCGGCCTGGTCGGCTTCTGCCTGGCATCCGGACTCGGCGGTGCCGCAAAGGGATTCGGCATGCTGGTCACTGCCCGCACGCTGCAGGGCGTCTTTGCCGCCCTCCTCGCACCCACCGTGCTGGCTGCACTGTCGTCGAACTTTCCCACTGGAACCCAGCGCGCCCGGGCGTTCGGCATCCTGGCGGCCGTCACCGGGATCGGAGTGGTTGCCGGCTCGGTCCTCGGCGGCGTCCTGACTGAGTACCTGTCGTGGCGCTGGACCTTGTATGCCACCTGCCTGCTGTCGGCAACGACCATTGTCGGAGTACTCTTCTGGCTGCGAGCAGCACCGACCGGTCGACGGCATCCCATCGATGCCTTCGGCGTGACCCTCTCTGCTGTAGCGCTTTTCACTACGGTGTACGGATTCACGGAAGCATCGCGGTCGGGGTGGACATCCCCCATCGTGATCGGCACTCTCGCGATCTCGGCATGCAGCTATGTCGCGTTCCTCATAGTGGAGTCGCGTGTCCAATCGCCATTGCTTGCCTTACGAGTGTTGGGCAATCGGGTGCGCTCGGCCGCGTACCTCAATCGACTGACCACGTCGATCTCGACGTTTGGCCTCATGTTCATGATGACCTACCTGCTGCAGGACGTCATGAACTACTCCGCGGTGGCAACGGGATTCGCGATGGCGCCCATGGTGGTCGGTATCATCGTAGGCTCCAACGCCGGATCATTGATCCTGCTGCGCACCATCGGAGCGCGCGGGGCGGCGACGGTCGGCATGCTGATCGCCGGCGGCGCACTGATCGCTTTGACCCGCATCAGCCCATACACCCAGTACGCTCCAGATATCCTTGTGCCACTGCTGATTTTCGGGTTCGGCCAAGGTATCGCCACCACAGTCGCGATGAATGTGGCGACCATGGGTCTGGACACCGACGACATCGGGGCCGGCTCCGCGCTGGTCAACGTGATGCAGCAGGTGGGTGGCGCGGTCGGCCCGGCCCTGCTGGCCACGATCGCCGCCACGTCGATCAGTTTCGAGGACGATCCGTCGATTGCCGCGCAGATCGACGGCTATTCAGCAGGTTTCGTGGCTTCAGCGGCAATCATCATGATCGGCGCGGTGCTGGTCTGGTTGCTCGGCACGTCAAGTACACCCATTGGTGACACGGTGGACCGCGAACCCCCCACCCCTCACATCGAGCTCGAACCGTGAGCTTCTTGACCAAACGACGAAAAGGAGTGCCCTCATGACCTGGCTGCTTGCCTGCGGAGTAGACGAGTTGGACGACGGCGACGCACGCCGCATCCACACTCTGCCCCCGATTGCGCTCTATCGCGTCGGTGACGAGTTCTACGCCACCGATGACACCTGTTCCCACGCCGAGTCATCGCTCTCAGAGGATGGCTACCTCACTGGCGACCAGGTGGAATGCGGTTTTCACTTCGCCAAGTTCTGTGTCCGCGACGGGCGAAACCTGTCACTTCCCGCAACCACACCCCTTGCGACGTTCGACGTGAAAATCGGCGACGATGGCGTCTACATCGACATCGGCGACCGGCCGTACCGCGACGGGTGACAAACGGATGACGGGTAGCAGGCGGATATTGTTGACGCGTCAACGTGTCCTGAGTAACATTGTGTCATGTGTAGCAGTTCGCATCACAGTCGCCATCCCAATCTAAGCAGCCGCCGCATGCGCGCCATCCGCCAGGACCCCCGCACCGAAACCCACAAACCGGGGCACAGCGAATGACGGCGGCTACCCACCGCCCTCGCGACCCTCACACTGCCAATCCGGATGTCCTGTCGTCCGCTATGGCGGCCGTGCAGTCCGTCATACCCGCGGACGAGACGCACGATCACGGACTCCACCCCGATAACTCGCTCAATTCAGTCCAGAAGGCATTGGCCCTACTCAATGCACTCGCATCGGTCGGTTCCAAAGCCGGGCTGACCGACCTGGCGCGGCGGGTCGGCATCCCCAAGTCCACCGCCTACCGACTGCTGTCCGTGCTGACCGACGCCGGGATCGTCGAACGCCGCGGAACCGACTACCTTCTTGGGCTTCGGCTCTTCGAATTGGGCGCAGCGACCAGCCGACCGGCGTCGCTCAACCTTCGCGAACGCGCCCTGCCCTTCTTGGAAGACCTATACGAACAGACCCACCAGACGGTCAACCTCGGCATCCTTGAGGGTGACGAAGTCTTGTACATCGAGAAGATTTTCGGTCACCGCTCACCAACGACGCCGTCGCACGTCGGCGGCCGCCTCCCGGCGTCGTGCGTCGCCCTGGGAAAGGCCATGCTCGCCTTCAGCGGGCCCGGCATCGTTCGCCGCCTCGCGTCCCAGCCGCTAGCGGCGATGACCTCCAGGAGCACGATCCAACCGGGCCTACTGCTGAATGAGTTGAAAGCAGCGCGAGCCTCCGGAGTGGCCTTCGATCGAGAAGGCGCCGAACTGGGACTCACCTGCGTCGCCGCACCGATCTTTGACGTCGACAAACACGTCGTCGCCGCAGTATCGGTGTCGTCATCGTCATTCCATTTCGATGAGAAGGTGCACGCCCGGGCGGTGGTTCGGGCTGCCCACATGATCTCCACAACCGTGATGCCGTGGCTGGAGCCACAGCGCACCCAACCCAATCGAGATTAGATCTACTTGAAATCGACCCCGCCGCGACATCAATGGCGGCGAGGTCGATCAGAATAGCGTCGATGAGGATCGGAACAGCCAGACTGTCACCAAGGATCGATGTCCACACGCCCCACTGAATCGAGTTCTGCGAACTGCTCAGCGTCGAGCGTCACTCCGAACGCCTCGACCGCAGAATCGAGCTCGTCGACCGACTCGGGACCGATGATGGCAGTCGCAACGCCAGGGCGACTCCACAGCCACTGCATCGCCAAATGCGCAGGTGCCACCCCCCAACGTCGGGCCAGGCCCGACAATTCGACCGCGACGCGCCGCTGAGTATCGGTGAACGCGAACGGCACCCCAAACCGTTTCATCCCCGCGTGCGAACGGTCCAGGACCTCGGCACCCGCCAACGCACCGCCGGCAAGCGGACTGAAGCAGGTCAAGGAGACCCCCAATTCGCTTGCGGCCGGGACTACTTCAACTTCGGGTCCGCGGCTGATCATGTTGTAGTGAATTTGGTTCAGTATCGGCCGAGGCAGACTGTGGGAATCTGCCACCATCACCGCCTGCGTCATCTGCCAACCAAGGTGATCCGACAGCCCGACGTATCGAATTTTTCCCTGCTGCACAAGGGAATCCAAGGTGTCCAGCGTCTCCAGAATTGGAGTATCCGGATCCGGATGATGAAGGTGGTAGATGTCGATGTGGTCGGTGCCGAGCCGAGTCAGCGAACGATCGACCTCACGCATGATATGAAATCGGCTCAAACCGCCACCGGTATTCACCTGCCCGGGAATCGTCAGTCCGCCGTCGTTGACGCCGTCACCGACAGGTTCGCCCACCTTGGTACACACCAGCACGTCATCGCGCCGGCCACGCAGCGCCTCGCCCAATACTTCCTCGGCGTAGCGCCGTTCCGATGCCGGCGGAAGTCCAGGACGATCAAACGCCGGCCGGTTACCGTACGTATTGGCACAATCGAAAACATTGATACCGTGGTCGATCGCCGCGTGCACAAGCTTTTCCGCATCCGGCCCAGACGGGGCAAGTCCGAGTAGGGCTGTGCCCAATGCGATGCGCGACGCCCGCACTCCGCTCCGCCCCAATAGCTGGTACTGCATTCTGACTCCCATCGATCTAAGAAACTGTGTGACATAGGGATTGGCGATCTACGGGTAGGCGGCTACCGCATCGATCCACGGCGCCGCCCCAACCACCAGACGCCGCAACTTTCCGAACATCTTCGGTTGGTCCACCACGACCGCACCGGTGACCACGCCGTCGACGCCGGTGAGCGCCGCCACTCCCGACGAGCGGTCACTGAGCAGGTGCACGTCATGCTGCGGACCGGGTCTACCGATCACCTGGATCCGATGACCGAACTGGTCCGACCACACATACGGCACGGAATTCGGTACCGATTCCGCCCCGACAATATTCGCAGCGATGACGGCCGCTTCCTCACCCGCCGCAGTCCAATGCTCAGTCCGAATCGGGGCACCCTGACCCGGCACCATCCACCGTGCGACGTCGCCGGCGGCGTACACCCCTCCCGCCCCGATGACCCGACCACGGTCATCGCACAGCACACCGTCGGCGATGTCGATACCCGAGCCCTGTAGCCACTCAGTGTTGGGCAAGGACCCGACGCCGACGACAAAAATGTCACCGGCGATCGACCGGCCGTCGGCAAGTTCGACGGCATGCGCGACGCCGTGATCGGCCACGAAACTCGCCACCGTCACTCCACAAAGCAAGTCACTGCCCGCCTCGCCGTGAAACGAACCAAGTAGGCCACCTATCCGGGGGCCCAGTACACGCGCCATCGGCGTCGACATCGCCTCTATGACAGTGACTTCCAATCCCAGATCGCAGCCCACCGAGGCGACCTCCGATCCGATGAAACCCGAGCCGATCACCACCAGCCTGCGGGCGCGACTCATGGCGTCGCGGATGGCGAGCGCATCGTCCAAGGAACGCAGCACATAGACATTCGAGAGATGCTCGGTGCCCGCAAGATTGCGCGCACGAGCACCGGTGGCTATCACGACACTGTCAGCAGATAGATTGGATCCGTCCCGCATAGTGACCGTTCGTTCGGCCACCGACAGGTCGACGGCTTCGACACCCGTCCGCAGGTCGACATCGAGATCGACGAGTTCCTCAGGGGTGGCCAGCGCAAGTTCTGGCGTCTCCACCTTGCCGAGCAGCACAGCTTTCGACAGTGGGGGTCGGTCATACGGGAGGTGAATCTCGTCGCCGATCATGGTGATCTGCGCGTCTGAGCCCAAAGCTCGAAGTGACTGGACGGTGCGGAATCCGGCGAGACTCGCACCGACTATCAAGACTCTCATAGTGGTATCTCCAGATATGGGCCGCCGGTCGTGCCAACGAGAGTGTCGCGGCACGACCGGCGGTGTGGCGGTGTCTGCTCAGAAGAAGACGCTGAGGTTCTTCGACAGCAGCGTCGCCTGGTCCAGAAGGATGGAGCGGCGCACAAGCCGCCACTGCTGTTTGCCCACTCGCCGAATGATGTCGTCCCGGCGACCGACCCACATATCCCATTCGCTCTCGCCCCGAGTGCGATAGGTCAGGAAGTACGACGTGACCTCGAATTCATCTACGACCTCGCTCGGCCTGGCTTCGATATTGGTGACGATGTGCCGAGCACGACTGGGCGGATCCTCGGCCCAGGCCATTCCGGTCCGCAGTCGCACGACTCGCTGCCACATACTCTGCTTGTCGTCTTCGAAGTTGGCGGCTTCGCCGTAAGCGGACGTCTCCTTGTCGATTTCGCGTAACAGCTTGTTGTACCGAACGGGCATCCAGTAGCGCAGGTCGTCAGCGAGCAGCACGAACCATTCCTCGAACCTCCGCTCATCGAGCAGTCGAGCTTCCAGATAGAGGAACTGGCTGATCTCGTAGTGCGTGGCGGCGTCGACTCCCAGTTCTACACTCGGCGCCTCCGGCAGTGCGGCATCCTGTAGTGTCACATCAATCTCCTCACTGCTGCCCGGCGGCGAGTGGCGTTGGAGCACAGTCGCCTTCGGGAATCGGCCACTGGTCGGATTCCATCATTTCCACCCAGCGCCTATAGAAGGCGCGTTGCGGCTCTTCTCCGACGAGTACGTTACCGATTGTGCCCGGATAGTCCTCGCTTGGTCCGTGGTGCCCGATCCCCATCTGGTAGTTGAGCTTGAGGCTGTTGATGACCGTACCGCCGTGCCCAAGGTTCTCGCCGATCTGGCTCCAGTTCTCGCCATCGTCCTGCTCGTAGAGGCCAGCCGCACTGAAGGTGAGCTGCGATTGAATCCGCTGTGCTTCTTTGACTTCCGGCGGGGCAGCCTTGTCGACAAGGGTGAGTGCCCATACCTCGAAGGCATTCGGTCCGCGCGGATGCCAGACGCGAAGGCTGTTCTGTGGCATCAGGTAGGACAGGTTCGGGAAGATGTTGTTGTGTGAGGTGTGGTATCCGAACGGCGCGCCCAAACGCTCGATTTGCTCGGCATGGGTTGATCGGTAGTAGTTGGTCAATACTTCCGACGCGAAGAACACCGGGAACAGCTGACCGCGGGGATCGAAAGAGAATCCGGTCCCATGCCCCCACTGGTCAGAATACTGATATCCCACCACATTGCCGAATGGATTACCGGCACCCTCATCAGCTGACGGAGGATTGACTTCAAACATTGCTGCGGCAGCCGATGCATGACTCATTTGGCCGTGATAGGCATCGCCCGCGAACTGTTCAGCGGCCAGTTTCCAGTTGCCAATGAAGGACCATTTGTGAATACCCGGAAGAACCTCGACCCCGCCCTCTCGACGATCGATCATCACGTCGAGGAACTTGGTCGAGTCACCCAGGTACTCCTGCAGCGATGGGGCTGTCGGATCCCAGTTGCCGAAGTACAAACCTTTGTAGTGATCCAGCTGCGTAACCGGTACCAGCCCGTTCTTGGAGGTATCGAGCTCGTTGAAGTAGCCGTCTTCCAGCCCCGGAACGTTCACGAGCGACCCGTCCATTCCGTACGCCCAGCCGTGGTAAGTGCAGGTGAACGCTTTCGCATTACCGGAGTCGGCCCGGCACACTTTCATTCCGCGATGGCGACACGCATTCAGATAGGCACCGACGGTTCCATCGCGCTTGCGCACAACCAGAATCGGGTCGCCACCCATCCAGGTGGTGAAGAAGTCCCCGGGCTTGGGAATCTGTGTTTCATGGGCCAGGAACAACCACGACCTGGCAAAGATCTTCTCCTGCTCCTGTCTGTAAATCGCTGGATCAGAGAAGATGGCGGCATTCACCAATCCTTCATCCATGTCCACGTGGTGAGCGACATCTGCCATACCGGCGCCTCCTTGGCATCTCAGGCTGCTGTTCGCAGAGATCGGGTCTATCCATTCCCGATGTGACATGGACCATAGGTTTGCCCCGCGCACGTGAACAACGGACCTGTGCCACATGCCGGACCGACCACATCGAATCGACTCGCGGTACGCCAAGCGACTGCGGATAACGCGTCTGCGTGCATCGGAAGCCCCCCGATACGCTTCGCACCATCTTGACGGGGGCACGTGAAGCACGTGCGTTACCACAGCGCGTCGCCGAAGGAGTTGATCGACGCACCGGGCTGGCCGCGCGCCTCCTCGTACACAGCCAGCGACGCCACGTAAATGAGCGGAACCGAACTCTGAATCGCCCTGGTTCTGCCGGAGGCTCGGGCTATTGGATTTCGACCAGGTGTTGGTCGCTCCGTTGGGCATCGTAGGACGCGGCTTCGAACTCGGTCGGCGGTAGGTCGTCGAGGTAGCCGTGGAGGCGGGTGGTGTTGTGCCAGTGCACCCAGCCCAGGGTGGCCAGTTCGACGTCCTCGACGGTCTTCCACGGGCCGCTGCGGGCGGGCCCGTAGATCAGCTCGGACTTGTAGTTTCTGCGGTGGGGTCCGCCCGGGTCGTCTTGACCCGTTTGCCGCGCCGGGCCCCTTCGATGCCGGCCACCCGCATCAGACGGGCCACCTGATCGCGGCCCACGTCGTTCCCGGCTCGACCGGCGGCTTTCCACAGCTTGCGGGCCCCCGTAGACCTTGTAGTTGTCCTCCCACAGCGTCACCAGCGCGGGCCCAGCTCCGCGTCGCGTTGGGCGCGTGCCGACGGTGCGCGGGTCTTGGCGTCGTAGTAGGTGCTCGGGACCATCGACACCCCTGCGGTGCGCAGGACGGTGCAGATGGGCTCGACCCCGAAGTCGCCTCTGGTGGCGTCGATGACGGCGACTATTTCTTGTGTTGGCGCATCGTGCACCGCCGGACAAGAAACTGGCTGCTTGTTTCAGAATCTCGTTGGCGCGCTTGAGTTCTCGGTTATCCTGCTCAAGCTCTTTGATATGCGCGGACTCCGCGGTGGAACCCCTGGCGCCAGGCCTTCGTCGATGTCGGCCTGACGGACCCGGGACCGCACCGACTCGACTCCGTATCCGAGCTGGCGGGCAACCCGCGCGACCGTGCCCTGCTCGGTGCCCAGCTCAGCCCTCAGACTCCGGACCATCCGCACCGCGGCGACCTTCTCCTCCGGGCTATAGCGGCGTGCGGTCGGCTTCCCAGCAGACTGTTCCTTCGGCATGACTCCATCCTCGTTTCCAAGGTCAGGAGCCTCTGAGATTTCCAGGGCGATTCAGGAGGACGACCAGCCGCCAAACCCAGTAGCGGCCTAACACACGCAGGTCTCAAACCCCTTGACAAGTTCCAGCGTGAGAAATTGCAGAGTTCGCACTCGATCGGACCTGGCTCCCCGTACCCTCGCAATTCAGGCTGATTCGGCCGGACGGCGATACGGCGTTGCGACCGAGCGTAGGAATTCTTCCCACCCCAGTGGGGCACCCGACCGATGTACGACACTGTTGGCTTGGATCAGCGCGGTCAGGGCATCGGCACTGGCAAACGCGGTGTGGTAGCCGGCCTCATGGGTATCGGTCAGCAGAGTGGCGCCCAACTCCATGACCTGGGCGCAGGAGTTTGCGACCTGGTCGGGTAGTGGAACCGGAGTCGAGAGCACGTCGGACAGGAGGCGGTCGGTGCGCTGCACGTCAAAGAGGGTGACCAGGTAGCGCTCGAAGCGCTCGGCGGGACCATTGCTCTGCGCGACGGCCGCGCGGATCCGATCCCACTGGGCCTGAGCTGCCATCGGCAGCACCTCATCGAGCAGGCATTCACGATTCCGATAGTGGTTGTAGAGGGTTCCGATGCTGACTCCAGCCTCCCGAGCGACGTCTTCCAGCGGTGCATCGATGCCGCGCGCCATGAATGTTGTCAACGCGGCGTTGCGGAGGCGTTCCGCGTTGAGTCGGGCGTCGCGGCGCTTTGCTGTGGGCATGGGTGATTCACCTAACTTGAGGAATAGTCTCAGGATACCTAGGCTTGAGATGAGGGCGTGCCTCAACTTGTGTGCGCGCTCGGTCATGGACTGAGTACACTCGACTCGAACGACTTGGAGTAACGATGACGACCATCGCTGTAGTTGGTGGAACCGGTTATGCAGGCGGGTTCATCGCCGCCGAAGCGGCTCGGCGCGGACATCAGGTGATCGTGGCCAGCCGTAGCGCGGACCGGTCAGCGACCGCCGCCGACAACGTGGAGTACCGCAAAGTAGACGTCCTCGATGACCAGCAGCTTGCTGGAGTCGTCGCGGGTGCGGACGTGGTGATTTCGGCGCTGTCACCTCGGGGGGAACTCGACGGCAAGCTCGGCGATGTTGACCGGCGCATCGCCGACCTGGTTGGTGCAGCGGGGTCCCGGCTCCTCGTAGTCGGCGGCTACAGCTCGCTACGCCAAGAAGCTGACGGACCGCGGATCATCGACGCCGGCTTCCCGCCCGCGACCGAAGCCGAGCTCGACGGCCAACTGGCCGCCCTCATCAACGAGGCATCGCAGATGAATGCAATCCTGCTCGACTTGCTCGACCGGAAAGACGACCTGAACTGGACCTTCTTCTCGCCGGGTCTGGAATTCGGGGCACATGTCCCGGGTGAGGCGACAGGGCAGTATCGGATTGGTACCGACGGTACTGTTCTGGCCGATGCCGCAGGCGTATCTGCCATCGGGGGCGCTGACTTCGCCGTCGCACTCATCGATGAAGCCGAAGCCGGTAAGTACCCACGCGCACACATCGCCGTCGCGTACTGAGCGCGAGTTCTCCGCAAACCACGCGGGAACGTGCGCCGCATCGACGCCGTCGACGTTCCCGGTGTTGGTTTGGCATGGCGTTTCGGTGGGCCGCACGGTCACCGACAGGCAGGGCAGGGCCACGAAGAAGAGCAGCGGGGCGCCACGATCCTCTCAGCGCAGGCTCGAGTCGGTTCGCGACGCGGCGACTGGTGGTGGCCATCGCCGAACGCGCGGTACGGTCGAGGTGAACTCGGTACCCGGTCGACGCAAATCAGCGCCTGATCGATGCACATGAGCGCACCGTCGACGCCGAAGCGACCCAGCCGCTCAGCCCTGAGGCCGGCGAGGTAAGGGCCGTTGCCCTACCGCCAGGCGGGACGCACGATGGACACACCATACCGTCCAGATCGCCGAGCAGGCTGCCAGCGTCAGCAATTCGCTTGTCAGCCACCACAGTCGGCCACCGGCGACGGTGTTGGATGGGTCCTGGACGATGAGGACCGCCGCCCCCACATCCAACGCAACGACCGCACCCGACGGCCAGGCGGCGCGAGCCTCGAGATGATGCTTCTCCTCGATGACCGCGGCCGCACGCACCTCCCTGCCCGACACTGCGGCATCGTCGTTCAGGTCTGCCAGCGCGACGAAGAGGTCGGGGTCGCGCCGCACCTGCGCCGTCCGCCGATACGACAGCACCCACCCGCCCACCGCAACAACGGCGACGAGGAGTGAAAGATAGACCACACCTAAGGCTAACCACTCATGCGGCGCCGAGTCGCGATGACTTCGGCCACGGCGTCGGCTCTACCTGTGTGACCCTGTCCGGCACAGGACACCGCACAAAACCGCAGGAGACCCCCGATGCACACCATGATGTTCCTGAACCTGCCCGTGGACGACCTCGCCCGCTCGCGGAAGTTCTTCACCGACCTCGGCTACAGCATCAACGAGAAGTTCTCCGACGAGAACGCGATCACCGTGGTCCTCGGCGAGAGCTTCGTCGCGATGCTCCTCACACGCGACTTCTTCGGTTCCTTCCATCCCGCGACCACCGCTGACGCGACGACCACCAAGGAGTGCATCATCTGCCTCGACGGCGAGTCCCGCGACGCCGTCGACGCCATGGTCGACCGGGCGATCGCAGCCGGCGCCAAGCCGGGTGACACCGAGGACCACGGCTTCATGTACGGCCGCAGCTTCGACGACCCCGACGGCCACTCGTGGCAGATCGCGTGGATGGATCCGGCTGTCATGCAGGGCGATACGGCCGACTCCTGAGCACGGGGTCGGATGCGCCGAGATGAACCGCGAGCATCCGCCGCACCGACTCGGGCCACGCGAAGGCGGCGGCCCGCTGCCGAGCAGCACGTTCACGCTGCGCACGCGGCACCGTCATCACCCGCCCGATCGCGGAAGCGAAAGCGGCACCGGAGTTCTCGGCGACAGCACCGCAGGTGTCGTCGACGAGTTCGTTGACCGCGGACGAGCGGGAGGCGACGACGGGCGTCCCCGATGCGAGCGATTCGAGTGCGGCCAGGCAGAAGGTTTCGTGCGGACCGGGCGCCAACGAGACGTCGGTGCTGGCCAACAACGCCGCCACCTGCCCGCGATCGGGGACGTGACCGAGAAAGGTCACCGGTAAGCCGCGACCACGTGCGCTGTGCTGCAACGCCGTTCGCATCGGCCCGTCTCCGGCGACGACGAGATGCGCGGGTATCCCGGCGCGGTCCAGTCGGGCCACCGCGGCGATGCTGCGGTCGGCGCGCTTCTCCACCGACAGCCGACCGCAGTGCACCAGCAACGCGGCATTCGGTTCGGTCCACCGCTGATGCAGTTCGGGATCGAGCCGGCGCGGATCGAACAGGTCGAGGTCGACGCCGAGCGGTACGCGAACGAGGTTGTGCGCACCGATCTTCTCGAACTCGGTGGCGGCAAATGCGGTGGTGCACACCACTGCGTCGTAGTTGTCCGCGGTGGCACGGTTGGCGCGGTCGGCGAGCGCTCGGGCCGCGGCGGCCGGCAGCATCAGGCCGAGGAGTCGATCGAGTCGCTCGTGCGACACCATCGTCGAGTGGATGTCACGGCGTCGGGCCCAATTTCCGAAGCCGCGCAACGTGAGTCGGTCCGACACCTCGATGGCATCCGGTCGCAGCGTCGCAAGAATGTCGGCCACACGTCGTGGTGGGGCCAGCCGGTAGCCGCCGG
>NZ_MVPX01000059.1:0-451 GCF_002043085.1 Gordonia sp. i37
CTACTCTGCACCAGCTGCCACGACGATGTGCACCACCACGGATGGGACATCATCATGGGATTCGACCGCCACCCCTGGCTGATCCCACCCGCCAGCATCGACCCGAAACGCCGACCCTTGCCGTCGTATCACCGACGCACCATGCGACTCGACGACACCGCAGCCTGACCCGAAGCGCCTCCACTACAGCCTGATTTCCTGCACCCGGCCCGGCCGGGACCGCATCTGTTGTTTGAGAACTCCATAGCGATAATCCCATCCCGATGGTCGAGATGTTGTGCCGACTGTGGCCCGGAATCCTTTCGGCACAAGGGGTCTCGAGGCTCGTCGCTAGCGCTCCTCGGCACCTCGACCATCGGAGTGGGAAGGGTCCGTCCATCGAGTAGGGCGGCCACCGGGCGGGAAGGGCCCGTCCATCGGGTAGGGCGGTCACCGGGTGGGAAGGGCGTCA
>NZ_MVPX01000590.1:0-778 GCF_002043085.1 Gordonia sp. i37
AACGCCCTATTCAGACTCGCTTTCGCTACGGCTACCCCACACGGGTTAACCTCGCCACCGAGCACTAACTCGCAGGCTCATTCTTCAAAAGGCACGCCATCACCCACGATTCACCAAAGAATCCACAGGCTTTGACGGATTGTAAGCGTCCGGTTTCAGGTACTCTTTCACTCCCCTCCCGGGGTACTTTTCACCTTTCCCTCACGGTACTAGTCCGCTATCGGTCACCAGGAAGTATTCAGGCTTACCGGGTGGTCCCGGCAGATTCACAGCAGATTCCACGAGCCCGCTGCTACTTGGGGACACCATCACGCAAGACCACACGCTTTCAGCTACCGGACTCTCACCGCCTACGGCAGACCATTCCAGGCCACTTCACCTAGCATGCAGCTTTCTCACTCACGCCCCGACAGGTAGATCGAGGAAGACAGACCCCACAACACCACACACACAACCCCTACCCGGTATCACATGCGCATGGTTTAGCCATCCTCCGCTTTCGCTCGCCACTACTCACGGAATCACAATTGTTTTCTCTTCCTATGGGTACTGAGATGTTTCACTTCCCCACGTTCCCCCCACACAGCCTATACATTCAGCTGGTGGTAACACGACATCACTCGTGCTGGGTTTCCCCATTCGGACACCCTCGGATCACAGCTCGTTTGACAACTCCCCGAGGACTATCGCGGCCTACCACGTCCTTCATCGGCCCCTGGTGCCAAGGCATCCACCGAACGCCCTCAAACACTTACAACAACACCTAAACCCACAGACG
>NZ_MVPX01000591.1:0-275 GCF_002043085.1 Gordonia sp. i37
AAGTCGTTTGGTTCGCAGAATATTTGGCGTGATGTGTCGTTGACCTTGCCGGAGGGTGAGGTGTCGGCGTTGTTGGGTCCGTCGGGTACCGGTAAGTCGGTGTTCTTGAAGACGTTGATCGGGTTGTTGCATCCGGAGCAGGGGTCGGTGGTTGTGGATGGCACCGATATCACCCAGTGTTCGGCGAAGGAACTGTATGAGATCCGTAAGTTGTTCGGTGTGTTGTTCCAGGACGGTGCGTTGTTCGGGTCGATGAGTTTGTATGACAACATCGC
>NZ_MVPX01000592.1:0-323 GCF_002043085.1 Gordonia sp. i37
TCCTCCGACATACCGATCGGACCGAACCGATCACCGGAGAGGAACTGCTTGACCACCGGCTGCTCCGAAGTCAACAACTGCTCCCGCGGACCGAACATCACCAACTCCTTACGGAACAACATCCCGATATTGTCCGGAATCGTCCGAGCGATGTTGATGTTGTGCGTCACGATCAGAATCGTCGCATCGATCTGCGCATTGATATCGATCAACAACTGCGAAATATAGGCGGTACGCACCGGATCCAAACCCGAATCCGGCTCATCACACAAGATGATCTGCGGATCCAACACCAACGCCCGCGCCAACCCGGCACGCTTACG
>NZ_MVPX01000593.1:0-592 GCF_002043085.1 Gordonia sp. i37
GCGGCGCGGCGCGCTGAGCCGATGCTGGTGCGGGTGATCGACTACACCATCGATGACGGCCGGGAGAACGCCGACCACTATCGGTTGCTGACCACGATCCTGGACCCTGACGAAGTCGGTGCGGTCGAGTTGGCTGCGGCCTATACCGAGCGGTGGGAGATCGAGATTGCCTTCGATGAGCTGAAAACCCACCAGCGCGGGCCCCGTACCGTGCTGCGTTCGAAGTCTCCTGATCTTGTGCTGCAGGAGATTTGGGGGCATCTGTGTTGTCACTATGCGATCCGGTCGTTGATGGTCGAGGCCGCCGGTCACGCCGGCCACGACCCCGACAGGGTCAGTTTCGTTGCCGCACTGAGGATTACCCGCCAATCGGTCGCCCACCAGGGCGACTTTCCCCCCTCACGACCCTGACACCACCAGCCGCAGCTGGCTCACCTTCCTCACTCGCCTCACACGCAGACTCAACCCCGCACGTCGACGACGAGCCAACCCACGCGTCGTCAAACGCAAATACGTGAAATGGCACGTCAAACGCGCTCACCACGCCTCCTGGCCGCAACCGACACAGTCACCGATCTACACAACCGACCCG
>NZ_MVPX01000594.1:0-1170 GCF_002043085.1 Gordonia sp. i37
AGCTCCTTGAGCTCTTTGGCGGCATCGGCGTCCATGCCGCCGTACTGGCGGCGCCAGTTGTACAACGTCGCTGCCGATACCTCGAGGTCGGCGGCGATCTCCTCGCCGGTCTTGCCTTCCGCGGCCAGCTCGTCAGCTCGGCGCAGCTTGCGCACGATGTCCTCGGCCGAGTGACGCTTACGTCCTGCCATGTTCCTCATCGTCCCTTCTACGCCCTCACCAGGGCAATCAGGACTCTAAAACAAGCCGGACCGATCTACGGGGGACACGCCAGCACCACGAGCACCAGCAGACCGAGGAGCACGACAAGCATCTGCCATCCCGCAACATCGGGCTTGGGCACATCGGTGAGCGTTATCCATGACGTATCGATCAGCATCGTCACCAAGCCCTTCGGCTCGAGGTCTGCGACGGCGAGGACCTCAGGAAGTTCTTGCTAGTCACTGCACACCTCTCGCAAGACTCCCGGAACAGCGCAGAGTCAGCGGAAATGCGCATGGCCACTCCATCATCATCAATTCAATGATCGACAACATCGAGCAGTGATTCATGTTGTCACATTCACTCGCCGTCGATCTCGAGCGACCCTGATACAGATCGGGCGCCCTCCCAGCGCACTCGGCGGCTACCGTTAGAACATGCGCAGCGAACATCGGACGACCGCCGACGAGCATGATGTGGCTACCCGGTGGCGACGCGCGCTCGCGCAGTACCTGCGTGCCGGGGAGGCGAAGGCAGTCAAGGTTCGTTCGCATCGTCTGGATCGGCGGGTGGCGAAGGCGGCGGCGGTTCGTGATTGGCGCGAATGGAGGTGACGTCTTTTCGGGCGGTCCTCCGACATGTCTCGGCGCCGATGACGCACGACACCTACGCTGATCTCTTCGACGAGGACCTCGACGCGATTGCGCTCGCCCCAGATGCGGCCCGATCGTCGGCAAATGTGCCCAAGACGTGCCCGGCCCGAGAACTGGAGAGGCGCCGGGAGGCATAGAAATAGCCCTTCACCTGCAACGCAAGGTGAGGGGCGCTCTGCGGAAGGAACGTCATGGCTTTCAAACCTCACCCCGACTACACAACGCGTGCTTGAACTGCACAAGCGCACTCTGAACCGTCCTGGGTCTGGTGGAGACCGTGATCTCACCAGGAGAATGTTGGTATGGGAGCAGCACG
>NZ_MVPX01000595.1:0-437 GCF_002043085.1 Gordonia sp. i37
GCAGTTGGTCACCTCCGATGCCCATGCAGGGTTGAAAGCTGCTGTGGCGCAGCAGTTCAGCAACGTCACTTGGCAGCGATGCCGGGTGCATTTCATGCGTAACCTGCACGGGGCGGTCTCGGCGAAACAGGCCCCGGTGGTGACCGCGGCGGTCAAGACGATCTTCGCCCACACCGAACCCGACGACATCCACGCCCAGTGGGACCAGGTGGCCGACACGCTGGAAGCGTCGTTCCCGAAAGTGGCGGCGATGATGCGGGAAGCCAAAGCTGATGTGTTGGCGTTCACCGCGTTCCCGAAGGCGCACTGGCAAAAGATCTGGTCGAACAACCCGATCGAACGGTTGAACAAGGAAATTAAACGCCGCGCTGATGTCGTGGAGATCTTCCCGAACCCGGCGGCGTTTCTACGGCTGTCGACCGCGGTGGTGATCGAGG
>NZ_MVPX01000596.1:0-383 GCF_002043085.1 Gordonia sp. i37
AAGGCCCGCGGCCTGCACGGGTCACCGCGCCTGCATGCGGATCTGCGTGCTGACGGGTGGACGGTGACCGAGAAGACTGTCGCTGATTCGATGTGTCGTCAGGGCCTGGTCGCGCGGCGGATCCGCCGGCGCAACGGGCTGACCCGTCAGGACAAGACCGCCCCGAAGTTCCCCGATTTGTTGGGTCGCGATTTCACCGCACAGTGCCCCGATCAGCGGTGGGTCGGCGACATCACCGAGATCCCGACCGCGGCGGGCAAGCTGTATCTGGCCACGGTCATCGACCTCTACAGTCGCCGCCTGCTGGGGGCGGCCACCAGTCGTCACCCGGATGCAGCGTTGGCGTGTGCGGCGATCGAGATGGCGGTCGCCACGCGGGGCGG
>NZ_MVPX01000597.1:0-2824 GCF_002043085.1 Gordonia sp. i37
CCTGGCCGCAACCGACACAGTCACCGATCTACACAACCGACCCGCTTAACTGAACGGTATTGGCGTTAGCCTCGGGCTTTCACGGTGATTTCGTGTCGTGAATAAAGAATGGTGCCCTGACCTGCGATGATTGAACTTGCGAAGGTAACAATCAGAGCAGTTCGAGGAGCACCAAATGAGTCGTAGGTTCCGCGAGAGCGGGCCCTACGGGTAGCAGTTGGTGAGTGAGCACACGGAGCACCGGGACCTCGCTGTGCGGGAGTTCTTCTGAATGACCGTGCCCTCGCCGACTGCCGCTGCTCTGATCGCTGATGGGATGTCGTGCCGGCCTTCGTGTTGAGCACTCGTCATTTGGTCGCGACGCGCGGCGGCTCGCTGCCTGACTTGCTTCTTCAAACGGCCAGGGAGATCAACGTGACAGTCATTATCGGCGACGATTGGGCAGAAGGGCACCACGATATCGAGGTGATGGCGCCCGATGGGCGCGTGCTGGCCCGGTTTCGGGTGGAGGAGAACGCGGCCGGTCTCGGCACTGCGCTCAGCAGGCTCGGTGAACTCGGCATCGACGGCGACGATGTTGTCGAGGTCGGCATCGAACGTGACAACGGCGTATGGGTCACTGCTCTGCGAGGCAGCGGATTCCGCGTGTATGCGGTCAACCCTCTCCAGTCGGCGCGGTGCCGTTCACGGTATTCCCTGGCCGGCGCGAAGAACGATGCCCGCGATGCGCACGTGCTGGCCGATATGGTTCGGACCGACCGCGCTCAGTTGCGGTTGGTGGCCGACGACACCGATACCGTGGAGGGTTTGAAAGTCTTGGCACGTACCCACAAAACCCTCATCTGGGAGCGGACTCGACACTTGAATCGGCTGCGGTACAACTTGATTCAGTACTTTCCCGCGGCCGTCGACGCGTTCACTGACCTTTCGGCACCAGAGAGCATCGAACTGCTCACCAAGGCGCCGACCCCGGCGACGGCCACTCGGCTGACCCTGACCCAGATCCGGGCGGCGCTGACCCATGCCAAGCGCCGCATGATCGATACTCGTGCCTCAGAGATCCGCGCGACGCTGCGCGAACCCGGTCATCTCGGTCAACCCGCGGAGCTGGCTGCTGCCCATGCGTCGGCCACCGTCGCTATTCTGGCGGTCATTGCTGTACTCAACACCCAGATCGCGAACCTCGCCGAGAAGGTGACCTCCGCATTTCACACCCATCCCCAGGCTCGGATCTACACCTCCCAACCCGGCATGGGGCCGATCCTCGGCGCTCGCGCCCTCGCCGAGTTCGGCGATGCTCCTGTCCGGTACCGCACCGCCAAGGCGCGGAGGAACTTCGCAGGCACCAGCCCGGTCACCCAGCAGTCAGGGAAACGGACCGTCGTGTCGCGACGCTACGTTCACAACGATCGACTCCTCGATACGCTGACGCGCCAGGCGTTTACCGCGATCCGAGTCTCGCCCGGAGCGCGCTCCTACTACGACCGTCAACGGCAGCGCGGCGTCGCGCATGAGGCCGCGCTGCGCCACGTGGCCAACCGGCTTGTCGGCATCCTGCATGGATGTCTGGCCACCGACACCCTCTACGACGAAACCATCGCGTGGAAAGAGCTGGCCGACAACACATCACGGAAGGATAGGCCCGATTGCCTCTTGACATCCTTATCACATGGGATGTCTTTCAGGTGAGTAAGTCTACGTCGTGCTACCCGTCGTTGTCTGTAGATGACTCCGGAACCGGGGTGGTGTCGCACGCCGGGGCGACGGTCCTGCTGCGGGCGGCCGAGAAAACCGGTCTGAGCAGGCACTTGTCGACCGGGTTGGCGTCGTGGCGCAAACCTTTGGCCACTCACGATCCGGGCAAGATTGTGCTTGACCTCGCCGTCGCGGTCGCCCTGGGCGGCGATTGCTTGGCTGATATCAACCAGGTGCGTGCCGACCCGGGCGTGTTCGGGCCGGTGGCCTCGGATCCGACGGTGTCGCGACTGATCTCCACGCTGGCCGCCGACGCACCGGCAGCCTTGTCGGCTATCAACGCTGCTCGCGCCGCAGCCCGCGCGCAGGCGTGGACCGCCGCCGGCACCGCAGCCCCCAACCACGACCGCGATGTGCGGCATCCGTTGATCATCGATCTCGACGCCACCTTGGTGACCGCACACTCCGACAAAGAGCAGGCGACGCCACACTGGAAGAAAGGCTTCGGGTTTCACCCGCTGTGCGCGTTCGTCGATCACCAAGCCGCCGGCACCGGTGAACCACTCGCAATCATGTTGCGGCCCGGCAACGCCGGGTCGAACACCGCTGCTGATCACATCACCGTCGTCGAACAGGCCCTGGCCCAAGTACCCGGCATCGATGGTTATCGGGTCGGCAAAACGGTGCTGATCCGCACCGATTCGGCCGGCAGCACCCACGAATTCCTGGAGTATCTGACCAGGCGGCGGTTGGCCTACTCGGTCGGATTCGGACTCACCGAGGCCATCGCCGAGATCATCGACCGACTACTACCTGAGGCGTGGACCCCGGCCTACGACGCCGACTGGGTCGAACGTGACGGGGCGTGGGTCGCGGAACTGACGGGCATGCTGGACCTTTCGGGCTGGCCCGAGGGCATGCGGGTGATCGTCAGAAAGGAGCGCCCGCATCCGGGAGCGCAGTTGCGGTTCACCGACTCCGACGGCATGCGACTGACCGCGTTCGCCACCAACACACCCCGCGGCCAGCTGGCCGAGCTCGAACTGCGCCACCGGCGGCGTGCGCGTTGCGAGGACCGCATCCGCACCGCCAATGAACCGTCCTGGACTGGGTCGAGACCTTGTTTAGG
>NZ_MVPX01000598.1:0-202 GCF_002043085.1 Gordonia sp. i37
CGCTCTCACGGTAGCGCGTCTCGTATTCGATGGGTGAGCAGTAGCCCAGCGACGAGTGCAGGCGGTCGGTGTTGAACCAGAACACATACGCTGCGGTCTCACGTTCGACCTCGGCGAGGTCGGTCCAGGTGCGACCGGTGTTGATGAGTTCGGTCTTGTAGAGCCCGATCGTCGATTCCATCAGCGCGTTGTCGAGGGCATC
>NZ_MVPX01000599.1:0-1275 GCF_002043085.1 Gordonia sp. i37
GGGGAAGGTGTTCGACCACCCGTACGCCCCGTCAACGTTGGGATCGTTCCTGCGGGAGTTCCGGTTCGGGCATGTCCGACAGTTGGATGCGGTCGCCACCCGCGTGTTGGCCGGCCTTCATGCCCGCACGCCGGTGCTGACCGGGATCGACGGGCCGGTCATGGTCGATATCGATGACTCGATCATCGAGGTCCACGGCCCGGCCAAACAGGGCGCCGGATTCGGCTACACCCGGGTACGCGGGTTGAACTCGGCGATCACCACCCTCACCTGCGGACCGGGTGCGCCGGTCATCGCCGCGCAACGCCTCCGGAAAGGGGCCTGTAATTCTGCCCGCGGGGCGCATCGCTTGATCGCCGACACATTGGCAACCCTCGCGCGACTGCGATCCGACGACGCGTCGGGACCGATTCTGTTGCGGGCGGATTCAGCGTTCTACGGTCACCGCACGGTCACCACCGCGATCCGGGCCGGCGCCCAGGTGTCAGTCACCGTGCGCCAAGACACGCGGACACGTGCAGCGATCAGCGAGATCCCCGATGACGCGTGGACGGCGATCGAGTACACCGACGCCCTCTTCGATGAGAACACCGGTCGCTGGGTCTCGCGTGCCGAGGTCGCCGAAATACCCTTCACCGCATTCACCTCCAAAGCCAAA
Source organism: Gordonia sp. i37 (assembly GCF_002043085.1). Lineage (NCBI taxonomy): Bacteria > Bacillati > Actinomycetota > Actinomycetes > Mycobacteriales > Gordoniaceae > Gordonia > Gordonia sp. i37. The sequence continues at coordinate 659 of NZ_MVPX01000599.1, forward strand.
AACCTGCAGGTTCAAGGGCGGCTGGTCGTACGCCGCATCCCCGACTTTCAGCCTGACGGCGACGGCTTGTTCGACGTGTGGCGCTTTCATGCGTTCTTCACCACCAGCGACCTCGACACCGTCACCGCCGACACAACCCACCGCGGGCACGCGATCATCGAGCAAGTCCACGCCGACCTCAAAGCCTCCGCGCTCGCGCATCTGCCATCAGGAAAGTTCTGCGCCAATGCCGCCTGGCTGGTGTGTGCGGTCATCGCGTTCAATCTGCCTCGTGCTGCCGCCAGTCTCGGCGGGCACCGTCTGGCCAAGGCCACCACCTCCACGATCCGCCGCACCCTGATCTGCATTCCGGCGCGGATCGCCTCCTCAGCCCGGCGCATCACGATGCACCTACCCGCCCGCTGGCCCTGGGAAACCGAATGGAATCTGTTGTTCAACAACACAATCGGCCGACAACACGCAGCCTAACACCTAACCCGAGCGGCTCAGCGGCCCCGATCCCGAAACCCAGTGAAACACGCCGAAATCAGAGATCGGCGACTCACTCATGCCCATCACCGGCCTGAACATGCTCAACACCTTTCATCACACCTCAAAAGCCGATCGGTGGATCGAGG
>NZ_MVPX01000006.1:0-25196 GCF_002043085.1 Gordonia sp. i37
GTCTCGGTGACCTTGCGCAGACCGCGAGGGGTGTCCGGATCACCGCCGCGGGCGACCGCGAGGTGCAGGGCGAGCTGCTGGAAGGGGATGATCTCGAGCAACGGCGACAACGCATCCGGCGCTCCCGTCGGCAACACGAAACCACCGGTCAGCCCGGACACATACTCGGCGGCCCCGACTCCGAACACGTCGGCGTCGCGTTCGGCGAGCCGCTCCAGCACCGGCTGCATTGCCGCGCCGCCGGCACCCTCGGGAACCACCGCGAGCACCGGCACCTGCGGGTCGACGGTGGCCAACGGCCCGTGCAACAGGTCGGCGCCGGAGAACGCCTGCGCCGACAAGTAGGAAGTCTCCATCAATTTCAACGCCGCTTCGCGAGCCGTCGGATACGAGTAACCGCGGCCGGTCGTCACGAGCCGCTGCGCAAACCGATACCGCTGCGCCACCTCTCGCACCCGATCCTCCCCGTCGAGGACCCGGTCCCCCAGATCGGGTAGCGCCGACGCAGCAGCAGCACCGTCGCGGCCGAGGATCGACTCCGAGAGCAGATACAGCGCAAGCAGTTCCGCGGTGTAGGACTTGGTGGCGGCCACCGACCGTTCGGCTCCGGCATGGACCTGCAGGTCGAACTCCGCGGCGTCGGCCAGCGGTGACGCCGCGGCGTTGGTGATCGCCACCGTGAGCGCTCCCCGCTCCCGGGCCACCTGCACCGACTGCACCAGATCGGGCGACCCGCCGGACTGGCTGACCGCGATGTAGAGCACGTCGCGCAGGTCCGGGCGGGCGCCGTACACCGTCATCGTCGACGGTGAGACCAGTCCGGCGGGCAGTCCGTGGCGGATCTCGATCAGATACTTGCCGTAGAGCGCGGCATGGTCGCTGGTGCCGCGTGCAACGAACTGCACGAATCGTGGTCGACGCGCGGCGATCCGAGCAGCAACATCTCGAATCTCGGCATGCCCGTCGCGCAACAGATTTCGCCAGACGTCGGGTTGTTCGGCGATCTCGGCGGCCATCAGGTGTCCGGGTCGGTCGGTGAGGACGGTGTTCATGGGTCTCCTTCGAGAAGTCTCGGCCGGTGGGCCGGTCAGTGGGTCAGTGGGCGTCGACGAGGGATGCGGCCAGGCGCACCGCACCGTGGACCGGATCGACCTCGAGGACGCGGATGTCGGTGATGCCCATCGGTGCGACGAGTTCGCGAATCCGGTTCTGTAACAAGGGCTGATGGACCACCTGACCGCCGGCGAGGACCACCGGTCCGGTCGATCCGAGCATCTGGGCGACCGTGCCGACGAGTTCGGCCAGTGCGTAGGCCGCGGCCTCCACGATCTCCAGGGCACGCTCGTCGGCGACCGCGGCGCGCTCGAACACGACATGGGAACGGCGCCCCCAATATTGGCGATCGGCACGTGTGTAGAACAGGTCATGCAGGTCGAGTACCTCGCCGACCCCGCACTCCTCCGCCAGGCGCAGCGACAGCGGTGCCGGGGCCAGCCCCTGATCGTTGTCGTGCAAGGCACGCCGAACCACCTCGCGCGCAACCCAATAGCCGCTGCCCTCGTCGCCGAGCAGGTGTCCCCACCCGCCGGCCCGACGTGAACACCCGTCACGCCGGCCCCAGGCGACCGCACCGGTGCCGGAGATCACCGCGATGCCCTCATCGAGGCCCGCGGCGGCGAGGATCAGGTGGGTGTCATGGACGACCCCGACCCGTGCTCCCGGAACACGCTGGGCCAGAAGGTTTTCCAGACGTTCGACACTCGCCGGGGTGTCGACACCGGCCGATCCGGCCAGCACCGTGTGCACACCGTCGGGACCACCGAGCTTCTCGATCGCGGCGTCGAGTTGACGTCCGGCCTCCTCCACCCCCATGGAGGAGACATTGGCGCTGCCGACGATGGTCTCGGCGACGACGGTGCCGTTCTCGGCGCGCACCGCGTGGGTCTTCGATCCGCCGATGTCGAAGGCGAGGGTGACGCTGGGGTTCGCGTCTGATGGGTCGGTGACGATACTCATCGGACAACCTTGGTCTGTCGGGGCGACGCGTCGGCGATCGCTTCGGGCCACCGGCCACCGCTGCGCCAATAGTGTTGGATGTCTTCGAGCTTACGGCCCTTGGTCTCCGGCGCCAGGAAGAAGACGAACACCAGTCCGACCAGCGCGAATCCGCCGAAGACCGCGAAGGTGCCCGCACCCCCGATGACGTTGATGAGCGAGAGCGTGAACGCGGCGACGATCGCATTGGCCACCAGATCCGAGGTCAGCATGAGCGACGATCCGTTGGCGCGCAGCCGCGCCGGGAACGCCTCGCCGGCGTACACCCAGACCAGCGCGCCGAAGCCGAAGGAGAATCCCATGGTGAACAGGACCAGGCCCGCGAATCCCAGCACGTGCGCGGTGGTACCGGCGCCGTGCAGTGGACCGTAGGTGATGATCAGCACGACCGTCGCGATCACCATGGCGCCGATCCCGCCCAGCAGGATCGGGCGTCGGCCCAACCGGTCGACGGTGAACAGCGAGATCAGCACCGCGGCCAGACCGGCGATCTGCACGAAGGCCGGCAGCATCAAGGTGCCGAAGTCACCGGTGAAACCCATGTCCTCGAACAGCTTCGGGCTGTAGTAGACGACGGCGTTGATGCCGGTGATCTGGATGAGGAAGCCCAGTCCGACGACGAAGACGGTCGCGCGAATCCAGGGTCGGCGGAACATCTCGCCGAGCGAGCCGCCGGATTCCTCGGTGAGCGCCTGCCGCATCTCGGCGATCTCGGCGTCGATGTCGGCGTCGGGTTCGATGTTGCGCAACGTCGCCCGGGCCTCGTCGAACCGTCCCTTGGAGACGTACCAGCGCGGGGTGTCGGGCATGACGGCGACCAGGGCGGTCACCGCGAGCGCCGGGATCGCGGCGATGCCGAGCATCCAGCGCCAGGCGCCGTGGCCGGCGAGGAAGTACCCGACCACGTAGCCGCCGATGATGCCGACGATGGTCGCGACCTGATAGGCCACCAGCATCGCTCCGCGCGAGCGTGGTGGGGCGGATTCGGCGACGAAGACCGGTACCACCACGATCGACACACCGACGGTCACGCCGAGGAGCAGCCGCGCCACGAGAAGGACGTCGTGGGTCGGCGACAGCGCGCTGAACAGCGCGAACAGGCAGTAGGTGGCCGCGACGAGGAGCATCGAACGCTTACGGCCGAGGCGGTTGGCCAGCCAGCCGGCCCCGATGGCGCCCACGATCTCGCCGATCACGACCGCAGTCGCGAGTGCCTGCTTGCCGGCATCGCCGAGGCCGAAGTCGGCGCCGATGAACTTCAGGGCGGCGCCGATGTTGCTGCTGTCGTAGCCGTAGATCACGCCGATGCTGGCGGCGGCGATACCCACCATCAGTCCGGACGTGCGTCTTGTCCCGACCGGTGGTCTGGTTGCCGGATAGGTCGTCATCGGGGTACCTCCGCGAGGTCTGGATTGGTGTATACCAATGTGTTGGCGGTCTCAGATTGGCATATACCAATCTGGTTCGTCAATGGGTACGCTCGCATTCATGCCGACGCCTCCTGCGACAACACGCAACCGCGGACCGCGGTACTTCCAGGTCAAGGTTGCGCTCCAACAGCGCATCGGCGACCTGGAACCGGGAATGTCGTTACCTCCCGAGCGCAAGCTCGCCACCGAACTCGGTACCTCGCGTACAACCCTGCGCCGGGCGTTGGCCGAACTCACCGCCGAGGGCGTGCTCAGCAGTACTCAGGGCAGCGGAAACTTCGTCACGCCACCGAAGTTGGTGCACGTGCGGCAGCTGACGTCATTCAGCGACGACCTCGGCGCGCAGGGCCGCACCGTGGATTCGGAGATCCTCGACGCCGGCCACGCGCCGGCCGACACCGACCTCGCCGTGCGTCTGGAGGTCCCGACGGGCACCCCCGTCCATCGGCTCACCCGTCTGCGCATCGTCAACGACGAGCCACTGGCGCTCGAAACCGCGCACATCCCAGGCGAATTCGACGATTTCGCGGACGCCGTCGCCGCGAGCGGCTCGCTGTATGCGACGCTACGGGCCCGCGGGATCGTCATCTGCGACGTCGAGGACAGCGTGCAGACCGCACTCGCCGTCCCCGATCAGGCGGCGTACCTGCGGGTCGCCACCGGGACCCCGCTGCTCCAGATCGAGCGCACTTCACGCGACGCGGACGGGACCTGCGTCGAGTGGACCCGCTCCTACTACCGAGGCGACCGCGTGCGGTTCGTCGCACGCGGTCGCCTCGGAGGGTGATGGGGGGTGATGAACGCCGATCAGGCGCTCGCCGACTCCAATTGCGCATCGGCGCCGGACTGCGCCGGCAGTGTCCGCGTGAATTCCAGGTTCGGGTCGGCGACATCGGAGTCGAAGGACTTACGGTCCCGGTAGTAGCTCATCGACATCGTCCACGGTTCTGCCACACCCTGTTTCGGCAGATTCTCGAGCGACCGCTGCACGTAGCCGGCCCCGAAATCGAGCAACGGGCGGGTCGGCATGCCGGGGTCGGCGATCGGGCGCACCGCCGGATACCCGCGGGCATCCATGTAGGCGAGCAGTCGGCAGAAGTGCTCGCACAGCAGGCCCACCTTGAGGGTCCACGACGAGTTGGTGTAGCCGATGGCGAGCGCGAAATTCGGTACGCCACTGAGCATGAAGCCGCGGTAGGCGACGGTGTCGGGCATCGAGACGGGCTCACCGTCGATGCTCAGCGCGACGCCGCCGAACAGCTGCAGATTCAATCCGGTGGCGGTGACGATGACGTCGGCCTCGAGTTCCTCACCGCTTTCGAGCAGGATCCCGTTCTCGGTGAAGGTTGCGATGCGGTCGGTGACCACCGATGCCTTGCCCTGCCGAATGGTGCGGAACAGGTCGCCGTCGGGCACCGCGCACAACCGCTGATCCCACGGGTTGTAGGGCGGGTTGAAGTGCTTGTCGACGTCAAAGCCCTCGGGCAGCAGCTTCTTGTTGATCGCACGGATCACCTTGCGCGACGCCTTCGGGAAACGCTGGCAGGCTTCGTAGAGAACACGTTGCTGCGCAATGTTCTTCGCGCGTGCGAGCGCGTAGCCGCGCTTGTCTCCGAGGATGGCGCGGCCGATGTTGGCGACCGGATCGTGCTTGGGCAGCGGGACGATGTAGGTCGGGGTGCGCTGCAGCATGGTGATGTGGCCTGCGGTCTTGGCCATCGCGGGCAGCAGTGTCACCGCCGTGGCGCCGGAGCCGATCACCACCACCTTCTTGCCCGCGTAGTCGAGGTCGGCGGGCCAGTGCTGCGGATGGATGATCTGCCCGCGGAAGCGCTCGCGCCCCTCGAACTGCGGGGTGAAGCCCTCGTCGTAGTTGTAGTAGCCGGCGCCGGAGAACAGCCAGTTGGCCTTCATCTGGAACCGCTCGCCGGTGTCGGTGCGCTCGATGTCGACCGTCCACAGGCATTCCTGCGACGACCACTGCGCCGCGTGCACCTTGTGCTGGTAGCGGATCTTGTCGCCGATGTTGTCCTCGTCGATCGCCTCGTAGAGGTAGTCGAGGATGCGCGGGGCGTCGGCGATGGACTGCTTGTCGGTCCACGGCTTGAACTCGAACCCGAAGGTGTGCAGATCCGAGTCCGAGCGAATGCCCGGGTACTTGAACAGATTCCACGTGCCGCCTGCCACGTCGCGGCCCTCGAGGATCACGAAGGACTTCTGCGGCACCATCGTCGTCAGATAGTGGGCGGCACCGATGCCGGAGATCCCGGCACCGACGATGAGCACGTCGACGGTCTCGACGGGGGTGGTGGTCTGGGGCACGATCTCTCCTCGGGGCTGGGCCTCGCCGGTGTCGGGGCGTGGCTGTGACGCTCACTCCAATATGACACTCAGCATTGTCACGATCCAGGATGCCTTCGTCCGGCCGATCACGCCAGCGACATTATGCCCATGATGAGCTCAGGCCACGGTGCACAATGTGCACATGGACATTGAGTGGCCGCAGGTGTCGGCACGTACGAAGGAGCTGATCCGCGCCGGCGCGCAACTGATCCTCGATCCGCCGGAGCCGTGGGTCGAACAACTCCACGAGGCGTCGCTGTCCGGGGCCCGGATGCGTGCGGTCGCCGAGGACCCGGTGCTGGCGGCGGGCACGCGCCGCACGAACTGGGCCAACACCTCACGCTGGGCACTACACAACATCGAATCGCCCGGCGAGCGGGTACCCGCGCAACTGACTCCCGAGATCATGCTCGCCACCCACGACCTGGTGCGACGCGGGCTCGACGAAGCCTCGCTCGACGCGTTCCGCACCGCACAGAGCGTCGCGTGGCGCCTGTGGATGGACATCTGCTTCGGTCTCACCACCGACCCCGCCGAACTCCGTGAACTCCTCGACGTGACCTCGCTGTCGATCTCGACGTTCATCGACGACACGGTCACCGCGATGAGCGAGCAGATGCGCGCCGAACGCGAAGAACTCGCGCGCGGCACACATGCCCGTCGGCGCGAGGCCGTCACCCTCGTTCTCGAAGGCGCGCCGATCCCGTCGGCGCGCGCCGAGGCGCAACTCGGCTATCGCCTCGCCGGCCCACACATCTCGGTCGTGCTGTGGAGCGCGACGCCCGACGCCGCACCGGATCTCGAGGCTGCAGCCGACATCCTCGCCCGCTCCGCGGAGGCGACCACGCGACTGACGGTCACCGCCAGCGCCACCTCCTGGTGGCTGTGGCTCCCGGTCGACGGGCTCGGCGCACCCGACCTGTCGTCCCTGCCCGACGTCCGCGTCTCCGCCGGCCGACCCGGCACCGACGTCGACGGATTCCGATCCAGCCACTTCCAGGCGATGACCACCCAACGGCGCCATGCCCGGCTGGGTGCGACGCGCCAGATCGTCCACTATGACGACATCCGTTTGGTGTCGCTCTTGACCTCCGACACCGCAGCGGGCGACGACTTCGTCACCGACACCCTCGGCGATCTCGCCGATGCCGACCCCGATCTCATCGAGACGCTGCGCACCTGGATCAGGCTGCAGTGCAACACCTCTCGCACCGCCGAAGTGCTTTACACCCACCGCAACACCGTGATCCGCCGTCTCGACCGCGCCGACGCCCTGCTGCCCCGCCCGCTCGCCGACACCGTCGTCGACGTGGCCGCGGCCCTCGAGGTCCTGCGCTGGCGGGAGTGAAGGCGTCGGATGCGTTTCGGCGTCGGCGTGCGGCGGTCTCGAGACGCGACGTGCTCGCTGCGCTCGCTCGGCGCTCCTCGACCAGCGGAAGAAGATGGTCGAGGTGCGAGCCGCGTGCGGCGAGCCTCGAGACCCATTGCCCCACAGCTGGTTCCGGCTCACCACTCCGAACCACAACCATCACAAACTACCCAGCCCGAACCGCACCCGTGCTACAAACAGACCCATGACCCGTCTCCGGTGGGCGTCCACCGCCGCGCTCGCGGTGAGCGTCACCCTGCTCACCGCATGCACCGGACCCTCCACCACCTCGCAGCCGACTTCACCGTCGTCGACCTCCGCCACGTCATCAACGGCAATCCGCCCGGTGTCCTCGTCAGCGCCGATTCCGCCGGTGTCGGCAGCTGCTCGACAGGTGGGATTCGTCGATGTGCGATCGGTGGTGCCGTCGGCCATCGTCGATCTGCGTTACGCGACGCCGCACAACTTCGTCGGAATACAGCTCTACCCGACGGGCGCACGGTGTCTCGTCCACGAGTCCCTGGCCGACGGACTGCGCACCGCCGCGGCGGCGCTGCGCACATCCGGTGACACCCTGGTGTTCTGGGACTGCTACCGGCCGCACTCGGTGCAGCAGACCATGTTCGAGAAAGTGCCCGACCCGGCGTGGGTCGCCGCACCCGGGCCGTACTCACGCAGCCACGAGTCGGGGCGGTCGGTGGATGTCACACTGGCGACGCACCAGCCCGGGTGTCCGGTCGATAGACGTATCGCCGACCAGTGTCTGGTCGACATGGGTACCGACTTCGACTCGTTCACCCCGCAGGCCACGGCCTTCGCGACGGAAGGGGTTCCGGTTGCCGCGCAACGCAACCGCGCGCGTCTGCGCGCGGCCATGTCGGCGGGCGGGCTGTCGGTCTATTCCGGTGAGTGGTGGCACTTCGACGGTGCCGGTGCCGACGTCGCGCGGCCGATCATCGACGTCCCGGTGACGTGAGGCTCCGGCCCAGAACACCATTCAGCTCCGGCGCAACACCGAGGTGATGACCAGGGTCCGCCCCTGGGATTGGGAGTAGTAGCTCGACCGGTAGGCCACCGTGCCATCGGCGGACGGCGTCACCTCGATCTGCGAGGTGACGCAGGTGCCTTGGGTGATCTGCTCGGTCAGGGTGACCGTCGATCCCCGCCGCGAGTTCTCCGCCCACGTACCCGCGCACCCGAGTTGCGGGTAGTGGACGATCGCGGTGAGCGGTGCGGTATCGGATATCTGCGCGACGACGTCGAATCCGGTCTGATCCCCGGTCACACTGCCACGCCAGTTCCCGGCGAGCGAGGCTGCCACGGGCAGGGTCGTTTGTCCGGTGGTCGGTGCAACGGTGGGCGCCGACGCCGCGGCCGGTGACGACCCTGTCGAGGTATCGGTGCCCCGCGTCGCGACCAGCACGACCGCGACGATGGCGCCCACGAGCATCAGTGCGAGTCCGGCGAGGAGCCACGGCAGCACGCCATGACGTTTGCGCGCGGGCGGTGCCGGAACAGGCTGGATCGGCATCGCCGCAGACGGCACACCCATCGGCGGCGGCGCAGTCGGCACGCCCATCGGTCGCGGTCCGCGCGGCGGCGGTGGTGGACGCAGACCGTCACCGCGTCCGGGTGTCTGGTGCGGACCGAGGATCGTGGCCGGGGCCGGCTGCTGAACACCGACGATCGTCGTCGGGCGCGGGTTGGTGGCCACCGCGCGTGCCGCTGCCGCCGCGAAGGCGCCTGCGGAGCCGTGACGCTCGTCAGGGCGCTTGGCCAGCGCTTGCGCGATGACGTCGTCGATCGCCTCGGGAAGGTCGGGGCGCAGCGCCGTGCATCGCGGCACGGGCGCGTGGGTGTGTGCGCTGATCAGTCCGGCCGCGTCGGTCCGGTCGAACACCGCCCCGCCGGTGAGCAGTTCGTAGAGTGTGCAGCCCAGGGCGTACTCGTCGACGGCCGGGGTGAGCGCGGTGTCGGTGAACATCTCCGGAGCGGCATAGGCGAGCGTGGCGATCACATTGCCGGTTGCGGTGAGCCCGGTGGATTCCGACATCAACCGGGCGATCCCGAAGTCGGCGATCAGTGCGCGGCGCGCCGAGGCGGGCCGGTCCCAGGCCGGGGTGACGAGGATGTTGGCCGGTTTGACGTCGCGATGCAGCGTGCCCTGCGCGTGGGCGTGGTCGAGACCTGCGGCCACCTGGGTGATGAGGTCGACGATCGGGGCGGCGGGCAGCGGTTCGGTCGCCTCGCGCAGGATCGCTGCCGCATCGGTGCCCTCGACGTACTGCATCGCCATCCACATGGTGTCGCCGTCGATACCGGCGTCCTGCACGGCAACGATGTTCGGGTGATCGAGGCGGGCCGCAAGATCGACCTCACGGCGAAAGCGTTCGCGGAATTCCGGATTGGCTCCCAGGCTCGACGACAACACCTTGAGGGCTTGCCGGCGGGGCAGTCGCGGATGCGCGACGAGATAGACGGTGCCCATCCCGCCGGAGCCCAGGTGGCCGATGATCGTGTACCCGCCGACCACATCGTTCTCACGCAGTGGCGCGCCGGCATCGTCCACGACCATCTCCTCATTGCTGGGTGCCCGTTCACCATGACAACCACACCCGGCCCATTCCAGCAGACTCCGGACAATTCGGCCGCGTGACGGACACCCGAGGCAGTCAGATGTTCATCTCGCGACCCCCGTTAAATCCTGGACGCCTCCGCGAAGCGGCGGTACCCTGGGCGCGCTGTCACACACGAGACGACGAAGGGAGGTGGCGCAGATGATCTCGCATATCGCATGGCGAGACGACAACGAATTCGGTTGTCGGCGTGGACTGTCGGACGACGGTCGCACGACGGCCCCGATGTATCGATTCCATCCCTGCGCCACCGGCCCCGGAAACCTCTGCGGCTGATCCGGAAACGGTGACGCTCCCAGCAGAGTTCGTCATCGTCTTTCAGGAGTAGCCATGACCATTTTCGTCACCAACGCCGGTTTGCAGATACTCGCGCGCGTCACCTGGCGCCGGGCCGCGGTCCTGTTGACCACCGGCGTCGCGCGCAACGTCGAGGGCACCCCCCTGGTGCGCACCGTGCATTCGCCGAGCATCAGCCTGCCCATTCATCAGGTGGTCGCGATCAAGCGTGATGCCTACCGTCCGTACGCCGGAAAGACGATGGACTCCTACGCCTCTGGCGCCTCGATCCTGCGTCGCGATCAGTGGATCTGCGCGTACTGCGAGGGCCCGGCCGACACCGTCGACCACATCATGCCCCAATCACGCGGTGGCGCATCGACGTTCGGTAATCAGGTCGCGGCATGCAAGTCGTGCAACGGCTTCAAGGCCGATCGCACACCGCGAGAAGCCGGAATCGCCCTGCGCCATGCACCGTTCGTCTATGACCCGTGGGCACAGGACCAGAAGGAAGTCTGGGAGTTGTTCACTCTCGGACGACAACTCGAGTAACCGCCGGTAGGCGGGGAGAGAAGACCGCCGATGACCGCCCCGGAGTTGCGTCCCCTCTCGCTGCCACTGTCGATGCTGTTACGGCCCACCCTCGACGTCGACTGGGCGGCAGCCGCCTGTGCGGCCGTCGACGAGAATCCCGAGGACTGGTTCCCCTTTCCCACCGACGACTACTCCCATGCCGCGTCGGTGTGCGCGGCCTGCCCGATCCGGGCCGGCTGCGAACATTGGGGCCGACGCAACCGGATGAGCGGCGTCTGGGGTGGCGTCCGGTTGGAGAACGGCCGGCCGCGGCCGTGAGAGCCCGGGTCCGTCTCACCCAGTGAGGCGCACCCGGGCTCTTGACCGGATCACAAAACACGCGCTACTGTGCCTCCCATCACGAATTGAAACGTTTCATTCGTGCGGAAACGGAGGTCCGATGCCCACGACCGAACGAGTGTGCCTGGTCATGCGCCTGCGGCCCGACCGCATTGATGATTACCTCACCGCCCACGAGCACGTCTGGCCGGAGATGCTCGACGCGCTCGAGCGCACCGGATGGCGCAACTACTCGCTGTTCCTGCACCCCGCCGAGCACGTCGTCGTCGGATACCTGGAGACCGACGACTACGCCCGCGCCGTGACCGATCTCGCCGCCACCGACGTCAACACCCGCTGGCAGGCCCACATGTCGGATTTCTTTCTGCCGCCCGACACCGATACCCCGACTCCCGACGCCGCACCGACCACCGCGCTCCGGCTCGACGAGTACTTCCACCTCGACTGATCACCCCTTGACCCCCACTCACCCGCCGTTCTCTACTGAACACCGACACCCCGAGGATCATCATGAAAGTAGGAGCCCGCTCCACGACCGGCTGGCGTGCCACCATCTCGGTGGCCATGTCCAACTACATCGAGGCCGGATCGATCATCGCGATCGCAACCAGCCTCACCTTCTGGCAGGACGCCTTCGGCATCAGCAACTTCGCCGTCGGTCTGCTGGCCGCGTTGAGCGCCAACGCCTTCGGCGCGGCGATCGGCGCCGCTCTGGGTGGTCCGCTGTGTGATCGCTTCGGCCGCAAAGCCATCTACACCTACGATCTGCTGGTCTACATGGTCGGCGTGCTGATCGCCGCATACGCGGTGAACTTCGGGATGCTCTTGGCCGCATTCATCATCACCGGCATCGCCGTCGGCGCAGGCGTCCCCGCCTCCTGGACCTACATCGCCGAGCAGGCGCCGACGACCGAACGCGCCAAGCACGTGGGAACCGCGCAGTTGGCCTGGTCGATCGGCCCGCTGATCGGCTTCGCACTGGCCGCCGCCCTCGCACCATTGGGTCTGCTCGGGTCCCGGCTGATCTTCCTGCATCTGTTCGTCGTCGCCGCCGTGGTCTGGTGGATCCGGCAGGGCCTGCACGAGTCGACCATCTGGAAGGAAGAGGGCCGGGGCGAAACCCGGCAACTCGCCTCGAGCGTCGGCGCGCGCGGACTACGCGGCCTGTTCTCCCGCAAGGTCAACATCACCGCCCTGCTGTTCCTCGGCGGCATCTATCTGTTCTGGAACACCGTCGCAGGCCAGGCGGGCATCTTCATGCCGCGGGTGTACGACACCGCCGGACTGCACAGCGCCGTCCAACAGAATCTGCTGCAGGTCCTCGTGTGGGGCTGCACCGTCGCGGCGACGTACTTCGGGTTCATGCGCTTCGCCGACAAGATGTCGCAACGGTTGCTGTACATCATCGGTGCCGTCCTGGGCATCATCGCCTGGATCGTGCTGGTGGCCTTCACCTCCAGCGGCATCCCCACCATGTTGACGTTCGCGATCCTGTGGGGAATCTCCAGCGGCATCGGCGCCCAGGCGTTCTACAGCCTCTGGGCCAGCGAACTGTTCGCCACCCCATATCGCGCCAGCGCGCAGGGCATCATGTTCTTCGTCGTCCGCACCTTCACCGGCCTGCTGAGCTACTTCTTCCCGACCCTGCTCGCCGCCACCGGACTCCCCGTCGTCGGCAGCCTGCTGGTGGGTCTGCTGACCGTCGCTCTGATCATCGGCGCGGTGTTCGCGCCGCACACACGGGGTAAGACGTTGCAGCAGATCGAGGTCGAACGTTACGGCGCACCGGTCGAGCGCGCCGACGCCGCTCCCCTGACCACCACCGATTCCGCCGCCACCGCCACCGGGCTGCCGGCGGCCGCCGAGTCGCGCACCGTCGCCTGAGCTCTCGAAGGACCGCGTGATGACCTCCCCCGACCTGACCCTCCTCGACAATCTCGCCATCGAACTGCCCTCGTGGGCATTCGGCAACTCCGGCACCCGCTTCAAGGTGTTCAGCACGCCGGGCACCCCTCGCACCATCGAGGAGAAGATCGCCGACGCCGCCACCGTCCATCGGCTGACCGGCCTGGCTCCCTCTGTGGCCCTGCACATCCCGTGGGACACCGTCGACGACTACGCAGCCCTGCGCAGCTACGCCACTGATCTCGGCGTCACCCTGGGCACCGTCAACTCCAACACCTTCCAGGACGACGACTACAAGTTCGGTTCGCTGACCCACGTCGACAAGACGGTGCGCCAGAAGGCGATCGACCACCACCTGGCCTGCATCGAGATCATGGGTGAGACCGGCTCGTCCGATCTCAAGATCTGGCTCGCCGACGGCACCAACTACCCGGGCCAGGGTGACATCCGCGGACGCCAGGACCGGCTCGCCGAGTCCCTGGCCGCGATCTATCAACACATCGGTGAGGGTCAGCGACTTGTGTTGGAGTACAAGTTCTTCGAGCCCGCGATGTACATGACCGACGTCCCCGACTGGGGTACCTCGTATGCGCAGGTGACCGCGCTCGGCGAGCGTGCCGCCGTCTGCCTCGACACCGGACATCACGCCCCCGGCACCAACATCGAGTTCATCGTCGCGCAACTGCTGCGACTCGGACGTCTCGGTTCGTTCGACTTCAACTCACGCTTCTACGCCGACGACGACCTCATCGTCGGCGCCGCCGACCCCTTCCAGTTGTTCCGCATCATGGTCGAGGTGATCCGGGGCGGCGGCCTCGACGCCGACTCCACCGTCGCGCTCATGCTCGATCAGTGCCACAACGTCGAGGAGAAGATCCCCGGCCAGATCCGCTCGGTCCTCAACGTCGAGGAGATGACCGCGCGTGCCCTGTCCATCGACACCGAGGCGTTGACGGCTGCACAGGACGCGGGTGATGTGTTGGGCGCCAACGCCGTCTTCATGGATGCGTTCTACACCGACGTACGCCCGATGCTCGCGCAACGCCGCACCGAAAGGGGCCTGCCGGCCGACCCGATGCGCGCATTCGCGCAGTCCGGATACGCCGAGCAGATCGCGGCCGATCGCGTCGGCGGCACCCCGTCGTCGTGGGGCGCGTGAGCACGGATCCGCCAGCGCCGTCGCCCCTGAACCCCTTTCTCCCAGAACATCTCGCCAAGGAGTCTTTTCGTGACCACCAACCCGACCGTCGCCGCGCTGATCGCTCGTTCCCATCGCCTCGGCGCCGACCCGAAGAACACCAACTACGCCGGCGGCAACACCTCGGCCAAGGGCACCGACGTCGACCCCGTCACCGGGGAGGACGTCGATCTGTTGTGGGTCAAGGGTTCCGGCGGCGATCTCGGCACCCTGACCGAAAGCGGGCTGGCCGTGTTGCGGCTCGATCGCGTGCGGGCACTGGTCGATGTCTATCCGGGCGTCGAGCGCGAGGACGAGATGGTCGCCGCGTTCGACTACTGCCTGCACGGCAAGGGTGGGGCCGCGCCGTCCATCGACACCGCGATGCACGGACTCGTCGACGCCGCCCACGTCGATCACCTGCACCCCGATTCCGGGATCGCGATCGCCACCGCCGCCGACGGGGAGGCGGTGACCCAGAAGATCTTCGGTGACCGGGTGGTGTGGGTGCCGTGGCAGCGTCCGGGGTTCCAGCTCGGACTCGACATTTCGGCCATCAAGGCCGCCAATCCCCAGGCCATCGGCTGCATCCTCGGCGGTCACGGCATCACCGCCTGGGGTGACACCTCCGAGGAAGCCCAAGTGCGCTCCCTCGAGATCATCGCGGCCGCCGAGGAATTCATCGACAGCAACGGCAAGGATCAACCGTTCGGCGCGCCGGTGGACGGCTTCGGCGCACTGCCCGAGGAGCAGCGTCGCGCGAAAGCGGCCGCACTGGCACCGTTCATCCGGGGCCTGGCCTCCACCGATCGCCCGCAGGTCGGCCACTTCACCGACACCGCACCGGTCCTCGAATTCCTCACCGGCAGTGAACTTTCCCGCCTCGCCGGTCTGGGTACCAGCTGCCCGGACCACTTCCTGCGCACCAAGGTCAAGCCGATGGTGCTCGACCTGCCGGCCGACGCCTCGATCGAGGACTGCAAGGAGCGTCTCGCCGAACTGCACCACGCCTACCGCGCCGACTACGCCGCCTACTACGAGCGGCACGCGACCGCCGAGTCCCCGGCGATGCGCGGCGCCGACCCGGCCATCGTTCTCGTACCCGGCGTCGGAATGTTCAGCTACGGCAAGGACAAACAGACCGCACGCGTCGCCGGCGAGTTCTACCTCAACGCCATCAACGTCATGCGCGGCGCCGAGGCCGTCTCGAGTTACTCCCCGATCGACGAGGCCGAGAAATTCCGGATCGAATACTGGGCTCTGGAAGAGGCCAAGCTGGCCCGCATGCCCGCACCCAAACCGTTGGCCACCCGGATCGCGCTGGTCACCGGGGCGGCCTCGGGAATCGGCAAGGCCATCGCCACCCGGCTCGCCGCCGAGGGTGCGTGCGTGGTGATCGCCGACCTCGACGCCGAGAAGGCCCAGGCCGCGGCCGCGGAGATCGGCACCTTCGATGTCGCCATCGGCATCGCCGCCGACGTCACCGACGAGGCCGCCGTGCAGGCGGCCGTCGATGCCACCGTCCTGGCGTTCGGGGGCATCGACCTCGTCGTCAACAATGCCGGGCTGTCGCTGTCGAAATCGTTGCTCGAGACCACCGCCGCCGACTGGGATCTGCAGCACAACGTGATGGCACGCGGATCGTTCCTGGTGTCCAAGGCAGCGGCGCGGGCGCTGATCGAGCAGAAACTCGGCGGCGACATCCTCTACATCTCGTCGAAGAACTCGGTGTTCGCCGGACCCAACAACATCGCCTACTCGGCGACGAAAGCCGATCAGGCGCACCAGGTGCGGTTGCTGGCCGCCGAGCTCGGTGAGCACGGCGTCAAGGTCAACGGCATCAACCCCGACGGTGTGGTCCGCGGATCGGGGATCTTCGCCGGTGGCTGGGGTGCGCAACGTGCTGCGGTCTACGGTGTCGAGGAGAAGGATCTCGGCGCGTTCTACGCCCAGCGCACCCTGCTCAAGCGAGAGGTGTTGCCGGAGAACATCGCCAACGCCGCATTCGCGCTGTGCACCTCCGATTTCAGTCACACCACCGGCCTGCACGTCCCCGTCGATGCCGGTGTGGCCGCGGCATTCCTGCGATGAGAGCCGCCTCCGGCCAGGTCGCGGCCATCGACCTCGGCGCCACCAGTGGTCGCGTCATGGTCGCCGACATCGCGCCCGGCCGAATCGAACTCGAGCAGGCGGCACGGTTCGCCAACACCCCGGTCCACCTGTTCGACGGCTCCCGCACGGCACTGCACTGGGATCTTCCCGGACTGTTCGGCGCCGCCTGCGCCGGACTGGCAGAGGCGGGCAGGCACAGCGACCGGCTCGTCGGGATCGGTGTCGACTCCTGGGCCGTCGACTACGGCCTCATGCGCAACGGTCGTCTGCTCGGTGTGCCCCACCACTATCGCGACCCACGCAGCGCGAGCGGTGTCGAGGCGGTCCACGAGATCATCGAGCCCGCAGAGCTGTACCGGCGTAACGGCTTACAGTTCCTGCCGTTCACCACCGTCTATCAGCTCGCCGCCGATCACGCGGCCGGACTGCTCGACATCGCCGATTCGGCGTTGCTGATCCCCGACCTCATCGGATACTGGCTCACCGGCGAGCGGGCCACCGAACGCACCAACGCCTCGACCACCGGACTACTCGGTGTCGACGGCTCCTGGGATCGCTCGTTGACCCGGCAACTCTCGCTGCCGGACAACCTCTTTCCCGATCTGACCGAGCCCGGTAGATCTCTGGGCGGAGTGCTGCCGGAGATCGCCACACCGTTGGGCCTCCCGTCATCGGTGTCGGTGACCACCGTTGCCTCCCACGACACCGCCTCGGCGATCGCGGCCATCCCGATGGACCCAGATTCCTCGGCATACATCTCTTGTGGCACCTGGGGTTTGGTGGGTGTGGAGACCACCGCGCCGGTGCTCTCCGAGGCGGCGCGCGAGGCCAACTTCACCAACGAGGTCGGCGTCGAGAACACCACGCGGTTCCTGCGCAATGTGATGGGTCTGTGGCTGCTCAGCGAGACGGTGCGCCGGTTTCGACGCGACGGCATGCGCGCCGATCTCGACGAGTTGCTCGCCGGGGCGGCGTCGGTGTCGGAGCCGGTCGAGGTCTTCGACACCGACGACCCGATGTTCCTCGCGCCCGGGAACATGCCCGAACGCATCGGCCGGTGGTACCGCGACCGCGGACTGCGTGCGCCGCGCGGACCGGCGGAGCTGGTGCGCGCCATCGTCGACAGTCTCGCCGCCGCATTCGCCGAGACCGTCCGCGTGGCCGCCGAGTTGTCGGGCACCGGTGTGGACCGCATCCACCTCGTCGGCGGTGGTGCCCAGAACCGGTTGTTGTGCCAGCTGACCGCCGACCGCAGTGGTCTGCCCGTCCTCGCCGGTCCGGTGGAGGCCACCGCACTCGGCAACGTGCTGCTGACCGCACGCGCCCATGGTCTCCTCGACGGCGAGCTACACGCCCTGCGCGAGTTCGTCGCCCGCAACGTCTCCGTCCAACGGTTCCTGCCGCGGGTGGGCACAGCACCGTCCTTCGATCTGGCCGGGGCGTGATCTGGTGAGATGGATGGGTGAGCGTGAGCATGCGGGAGGTGGCGGCGTCGGCGGGCGTGTCGGTCGGCACCGTGTCGAACGTGCTCAACGCACCGGAAAAGGTGGCTCCCGCGACGGTGGAGCGGGTCCGCCGAGCCATCGACGACCTCGGATTCGTCCGTAACGACGCCGCCCGCCAGCTTCGTGCCGGCCGCTCGCGCAGCGTCGGTCTGGTCGTCCTCGACGTCGGCAACCCGTTCTTCACCGACGTCGCCCGCTCGGCCGAACGAGCGGCGGGCGAGCACGGCCTCACCGTCTTGTTGGGCACCTCCGACGACGACCCCGCCCGCGAACGCGCCTACATCGATGCCTTCGACGAGCAGCGCGTGTTCGGGGTACTCGTCTCGCCGATCGGCGACGACCTCGCGCGACTGACCGCGCTGCACCGGCGCGGCGTGCCGGTGGTGCTCGTCGACCGGGACGGCACCGGCACCCCGTTCGATTCGGTCGCCGTCGATGACGTCGCCGGTGGCCGCCTCGCGGTGGAACACCTTCTCACGCTCGGGCGCAGTCGGATCGCGTTCATCGGCGGACCGGCCGGCCTGCGTCAGGTCGCCGACCGCCGCCGCGGTGCGGAAATGGCGGTGGCCCAGATCGATTCGGCAGAGCTGGAAGTGATCGACACGCCGACGCTCAGCGTCCTGGCCGGTCGTGCCGCGGGAGAAGCGCTGCACCGCAGGCCTCGTCACGAGAGGCCCGACGCCATCTTTTGCGCCAACGACCTCCTCGCGATCGGTGTCCTACAGGCTCTGACCATGCTGGCCGATGTTCGCATCCCCGACGACATCGCCCTGATCGGTTACGACGACATCGACTTCGCGGCGTCGGCGGTGGTGCCGTTGTCCTCGGTACGGCAGCCGACCGCACGGATCGGTGCGACCGCCATCGAACTGTTGGTGAGAGCCGCCGAGACATCGCGGGATCACCGGGCCACACACACCGTGTTCCAGCCGGAACTCGTCACCCGCGCGAGCACCGTCGGCAACGAATAGGACTCGACCCCGACACGATCGGTTCCGCGCCGGCACCGACGTGGGATCATGGAGACAGGTCGGGCAATCCACGACCGGGCCCCACCCCCGGGTGAGGAGTTCTCATGTCCCGCACACGAATTCGCACCGCGGCCACCATCGCCGCAGTCACCGCCGCAGCTGTGTCCGGCCTGATCGGAGCGGGCGCCGCGCACGCCGCACCCGCCATGCCCGGCGGCTACTACGCGGGGACGGTGACCAGCTTCCCGCCGGGCAACACCGTCTGGTACGGCAAGTCCTTCACCGGATCGTCGGTCATCAACAACACCGCGATCGGCTGGGCGTTCCCCGGCCGGGTGTATCCGGGGCGCTCGGTGCTCGACAACGCCGAGGTCGTCGTCATCGACTACAGCGGCACGCCGGTCGGATTCGTCCGCGACGAGCTGACCCCCGACGGCCGCGGCGGATACTGGGGCCGCTCGATCAACGGCCGCACCACCCTGCTGACCTTCCACCTCTCACGCGGCTGAACCCGCGGGCCCGACTTCTCGCCGACTTCGGCCGATTCGCTGCGCTCGCGCCCGTGCTCGTCACACGATGGGAGCACGAGCATCACGAGGAGGTCACCGGTGACAATTACCGACGAGCCCACCACCAGCGGCGACGAGCCGATCACCGTCGACACCGACGTCGTCATCATCGGAGCGGGATTGTCGGGGATCGACATCGCCTATCGCCTACGCGAACGCAATCCCGACGTGCGCTACGTCATCCTGGAGCGCCGCCCACGGATCGGCGGCACCTGGGATCTGTTCCGGTATCCGGGTGTGCGCTCCGACAGCGACATCTTCTCGCTGAGCTATCCGTTCGAGCCGTGGCGGCGACCGGAGGCACTCGCCGACGGCGAGCACATCCGCGAGTATCTGGTGCACACCGCCCACGCTCACGGCATCGATACCCACATGCGCTTCGATCGCCGGGTCGAGGGCGCCGACTGGGATTCGAGCACCGACACCTGGACGGTCTCCGTCGAGCAGGGCGAGTCCCACCCGGCCGAGCGCTACCGCTGTCGCTTCGTCGCGCTGGCCACCGGGTACTACGACTACGACCACCCCTACACACCGCCGTTTCCCGGCCTCGACGACTTCACCGGACCGGTCGTCCACCCGCAGCTCTGGCCGGAAGATCTCGACTACGCCGGCAAGCGCATCGTCGTCATCGGCAGCGGGGCGACCGCGGTCAGCCTCATCCCGGCGCTGGCCCGTACCGCCGCACACGTGACGATGCTGCAACGCTCGCCGTCCTACATCTACTCCTCGCCGCAGAAACAGATCTTCGCGCCGCTGGTGCGGAAAGTATTGCCGCGCAACGCGGCCCATCGTGTCATCCGGTCCCGATACGCGCTGCAGACCGCCGCGCTGGTGCACGCCACCCATCGCTTTCCCACGCTGGGGCGCAAACTCATCCGCTCCGGCGTCGTCAAGAACCTGCCCGCGGACTATCCCGTCGACGTCCACTTCAACCCCACCTACGATCCGTGGGATCAGCGGATGTGCATGGTTCCCGACGCCGACCTGTTCCAGGCGATCGCGTCGGGGTCGGTGGAGATGGTCACCGACCACATCGAGCGCCTCGACGCCACCGGTGTCACCCTGACCTCCGGGCGTCATCTCGACGCCGACATCGTCGTCACCGCCACCGGCCTGCAATTGCAGGCCTTCGGCGGGATCACCCTGCGCATCG
Organism: Gordonia sp. i37; assembly: GCF_002043085.1. Lineage (NCBI taxonomy): Bacteria > Bacillati > Actinomycetota > Actinomycetes > Mycobacteriales > Gordoniaceae > Gordonia > Gordonia sp. i37. The sequence continues at coordinate 20,375 of NZ_MVPX01000006.1, forward strand.
ACGGCGCCGAGGTGAAGCCGCACGACCGGTTCCTGTTCAAGAGTCGCTTCCTCGAAGACGTGCCGAATCTCGCGTGGTCGCTGGGTTATACGAATGCGTCGTGGACGCTGCGCGCCGACATGACCGCCCAGTCGATCGCCGAGCTCGTCGCCTACATGCGCGAGCACGGCTACACCCACGCCTATCCGCATCTGGGCGAGCGGTCGATGCCGTCGAAGTCGATCTGGGATCTACAGGCGGGTTACGTGCTGCGCTCGCCGGAGGCCTACCCCAAGTCGGGGACGCGTGGAGCGTGGGAGGTTCGGCACAACTATTACCGCGACCTGCTCGATCACCGGCTCGACAAGGTCGACGACGGACTGGTATTCGGTCGCGCGCCGGTGGCCGCCGACCACGGGTGACGCCACGGCACCCATTCCCGATGGGGGTGACGAGGGCCACATCCGACTTGTACACTGAACCTCATTGACACAAAGGCTACGATTTGTGTCTAGTAGACCCGGCGTACTCGCGCCGACGACGTGGGAGGTCAGACGATGCCAACGGTGGCGAAGCGATTCCAGAAGGCGCTGGCAACGGCCACGTCCGTGTACCCACGACCCACCAAGGTGCTGGCCGAGCCGCCGGCCGGCTCCGGCCTGAAGCCGGTGTTGGGCGACGCGGGTCTGCCGTTCTTCGGCAACACCTTCGAGGCACTCGCCGATCCCCTCGGCAGCGCGATGGAGCGGTTCGAGAAGTACGGGCCGGTGTCGTGGTCAGGGTCGCTCAACATGGACATGGTCACCCTCGTCGGCCCCGAGGCGATCGAGTGTGCGTGGATGAACCGCGAGAAGGCGTTCTCCAGCGAGCAGGGCTGGGAGCCGCTCATCGGGCCGTTCTTCCGGCGCGGGGTCATGCTGCTGGACTTCGGCGAGCACATGCACCACCGCCGGATCATGCAGCAGGCGTTCGCCAAACCACGACTGACCCGCTACCTCGATCTCATGACCCCCCACATCGAGAAGACCCTCGCGAATTGGGATGTGGGACGCGGGTTCCCGATGTACACCCAGACCAAGGAACTGTTGCTGTCGCTGGCGTCGGAGGTGTTCGTCGGCTCAACACTGGCCGCCGAGGAGAATCACCGCCTCGAGCAGGCCTTCGAGGCCGCAGTCCGCGGCGGGCAGGCGATCATCCGGGCCGACGTCGGTAACTTCACCTGGGCGCGCGGTCTGCGCGGGCGCGAGTTGCTGCAGGAGTATTTCCGCTCCGAGATCCCGGCCCGCCGCGCAGGAAACGGCGACGACCTGTTCTCGGTGCTGTGCCACAGCGAGGACGACGAGGGCAACACGTTCTCCGACGAGGACGTCGTGAACCACATGATCTTCGTGATGATGGCCGCCCACGACACCTCGACCATCGCCCTGTCGATGATGACGCACTACCTGGGCCGCAATCCGGAATGGCAGCAACGCCTTCGGGACGAATCGCTGGCCCTGGGCAAGGACACCCTCGACTACGACGACCAGGACGCCCTGCCCAGCATGGACCTCGCGTTCAAGGAGACCCTGCGCATCAACGCCCCGGTCGGCATGTTGTTCCGAAAAGCCATCGCCGACACCGACATCCTCGGCCACTACGTGCCGGAGGGCACCATCATCGCGATCCACCCGTGGGCGACGATGCTGCGCGAGGAATGGTGGCCCGAGCCGACCAAGTGGGACCCCGGGCGCTTCTCCCCGGAGCGCCGCGAGGACAAGGTGCACCGCTTCGCCTGGGCCCCCTTCGGCGGCGGCGCACACAAGTGCATCGGCCTGTATTTCGGTGGGATGGAAGTGAAGTCGATCCTGCACCAGATGCTGCTGCGCTTCGAGTGGACCGTTCCCGCCGACTACCGCCTCGATCTCGAATATGGCACCGGCCCCACCCCCGCCGACGGCCTGCCCATCGACATCCGCAGGCGGTAGCCCCGCCGCGCGCCGATCCGCACCTCGACCCGATCCCACCGCTGGTCGAGGTGCGAGCCGCGTGCCGTTCCCACCGCGAGCCGCACGCCGCCCACCGCTGGTCGAGGTGCGAGCCGCGTACCGTTCCCACCGCGAGCCGCACGCCGCCCCCCGCTGGTCGAGGTGCGAGCCGCGTGCGGCGAGCCTCGAGACCGCCTGCCACGGTGCTGGTTTCAGACCACAACGCACCGAACGCCCACCGGCACGACTCGGTCTCGAGACCAGGCGATAACCCGAACCCGACGACTCCGCCCCCGACGTCCGGCATCATCGGCGTAGGCGCGTTCACCGACGCGCCGTCGCCGACCACGGAGTCTCCATGACCGACCCGATCAGTACCGCACCGACGATCCCGACGCTCATGGACGACGCCGTCGCCCGCACGCCCGACGCCCCGTTCCTCGTCACGCCCGAGGGCACGTGGTCATACGCGCAGGTCCGCGACACCGCCGACCAGTTGGCCCGCGCACTGCACACCATCGGCGTCGGCCCGGGCGATCGGGTGGCGCTCGCGGCACCGAATTGCGCGGAGTGGATCATCACGCTGATCGGCGCCACCCGGGTCGGCGCGACCGTGGTGGCGCTCAACGTCCTCTACCGCGAGGCCGAACTCGACTACATGCTCAACGAGTCCGGGGCGACGGTGCTCATCTGCGCGGCCGAACACCACGGCTTCGATTTCGTCTCCTTTCTCGACGATTTCCGCAAACGCCTGCCCGGGGTGAATCACTACGTCTTCCTGCACGGTGCCGGGTTCTCGACCAGCCGCACCTGGCAGCACCTCATCGATTCCGCACCCGACGTCGACACCGAATGGGAGCCGGTCGGAATCCTCACGCCCGCGGTGCTGCTCTACACCTCGGGTACCACCGGAGCACCCAAGGGCGCCATGCTCACCCACGCGAGCCTGCTCGCATCGGCGCGTGCGCAGGCCGCTCACCTCGGACAACGTCCCGACGACGCGGTGATCGCGCACATGCCGTTCAATCACGTCGGCGGCCTGACGTGCACCGTCCTCGCGGCAATGACGGTCGGCGCACGACTCATCCTGGTGCCCGGCTTCCATCCGCAGCAGTCGCTGGCCGCGATCGTCGCGCACGGCGCCACCATGTGTGTGGGTGTGCCGACGATGTTCGCGTTGATGATGGCCGAGCCGACGTTCGCCGACGCCGACCTCTCGCGGGTCCGGATCTGTGTGATCGGCGGGTCGAATGTCGATCCCGCCTTGGGGCGACGCGTCATCGACGCCTTTCCCGGCGCACGCCTGGCCAATCTGTACGGACTGTCGGAAACCTCGGGTGGCTGCATCATCTCCGCCGAGGGCGACGATCTCGACACACTCGTCGAGACCCTCGGCGTTCCCATCGGCGACTTCCGGGCGCGTGTCGTCGACGCCGACGACAACGAGGTCGACGCCGGGGTCGACGGGGAACTCCAGATCGCCGGTGATTGTGTGGCGGCAGGGTACTGGCAGCGTCCGGATGCCACGACCGACGCCTTCGGGACCGACGGCTGGCTGCGCACCGGCGACATGGCGACCGCGCGCCCCGACGGGCACATCGTGCTGCGGGGGCGCCGCAAGGAGATGTATGTGCGCGGCGGCTACAACGTGTATCCCGCGGAGGTCGAGAACGTGCTGACGTCGCATCCGCATGTGGTGCTGGCCGCGGTCTTCGGGGTGCCCGACGAGACCTACGGCGAGGTGGGCGTGGCGTTCGTGGTGCTCGACGACGCCGTCGACGTGACCGAACTGCGGGCACTGTGCGCCGAGCAACTCGCGCGCTACAAGCAGCCCGGGGAGATCGTCGTCGTCGATTCCCTGCCGCTCACGCCGTCGGGCAAGATCAAGAAAGCCGACATCAAGAAGAGTCATTTGTCGTCAGCCGGGTGACATTCACCGCTCGTCGTCAACAATGTCGGGACGATGTAATCTTTTGCGCATTTCTTGACACCAGATCGCGACATTTCCTGCGGTGACAGGAATGCCTTTCACCGCGTAGTGTCCTGTGGGTCCACAATTACACGGGGGTTACGAATGGATCTTCAGTGCAACATCTGCGTGCCCGAATTGTCCTGTTCGCCTCCACCGTCGCCGTCCTCGCCGGACTGATCACCACGGCTCCCGCTCATGCGGCCCCTGCCAAGTCCCCGGCCGACGCCCAGGCCACGACCGTATTGACCTGTCAGCCATTGGATCTCAATCTCGGCAACCTGTTCGACCTGATGAACACCACGTTGAGCGGGTTCGCGCCGTCGCACGGCACGCCGGTGACCGTGCCCTCGAATGCCGATTTGACGATGGCCGGATTGAATGCCGGGCGCGACGCATTGAACACCGCAATCATGAATACTCCCGGCAAGAAGATCGTTTTCGGCTACTCGCGCGGTGCACAGATCGCCTCGGAATGGCTCCGGTACTACGCGAACAAACCGGGCGCCCCCGCCGCCGATGAGCTTTCCTTCGTGCTGATCGGGAATCCACAACGACGTCTCGGTGGAGCGCCCGGGAAAACGCTCGACGGCGTTCAGCTGCTGCCCACACCGGACACCACCCAGTACTCCGTCACCGACCTCAGCCGCCGCTGGGACGGCTGGGCCAACACCGACAACTGGCCCGACGGCGCCAGCTTCAGCGCCTCGAATTACCTGAACACCATCGGCCGGTGGATCGTCCACTCCAACTACACCCAACAGTCCGTCACCGATCCCGCCAACATGACCCGCGCCGTCGTCGGCCACACCACCTATGTGGTGACGCCCTGACGGCGCGGTGACGGACTCACGAGTCCGCGTCCTTGCTCGGGAGCTTCCATCCGAATGTCGCCGTCGGCGGGGGG
>NZ_MVPX01000060.1:0-5374 GCF_002043085.1 Gordonia sp. i37
GGCGAGCCTCGAGACCGCCTGCACCGGTGCTGGATTCGGATCACGGTGGCCCGGATATCCATCGGTGCAACGGGTCTCGAGGCTACGTCGCTATCGCTCCTTCGCACCTCGACCAGCGGGGTCGATCGTCGGGCGGTGTACTACAGCGCGCAGTTCACCAAGACCGGCTCCGGGTGCAGGGTGATGCCGAAGGTGTCGGCGACGCCGTCGCGCACGTCGCGGGCGAGAGCGAGGAGTTCTTCGGTGGTCGCGCCACCGCGATTGGTCAGGGCCAGTGTGTGTTTGGTACTCAGACGCACCGGAGCGTGGGAGCCGGGGTAGCCCTTGGCGTAGCCGGCGCGCTCGATGAGCCAGCCCGCGGAGAACTTGACGCCATCCGGTGCCGGATAGGTGGGGACGGCGACGTCGGCACCGAGCCGGCCGGCGATGCGGTCGAGAATGGCCGGCGCGTCGTCGGCCCCGACGATCGGGTTGGTGAAAAACGAACCGGCACTCCAGGTGTCGTGGTCGTCGGGATCGAGCACCATGCCCTTGCCCGCACGCAGCGCCAGGACGGCCTCACGGACCGCCGCGGCGTCGGCGCGGCCACCCGGCTCGACGCCCATGGCGGCGGACAGTTCGCGATACCGCAGTGGCTGACTGGCGCGATCGTCGTTGAGCCAGAACGACACCGCAACCACGACCATCTCGTCGCGATGCTTGAGTCGCGACGTGCGGTAGGCCAGGCCGAGTTCACCCGGGGCCACCCATCGCAGGGTCCCCGAACGACGGTCGAGCACCTGGACCTCACGCAGCACGTCGGCGACCTCGACGCCGTAGGCGCCGACGTTCTGTACCGGCGTCGCACCGGTCGATCCAGGAATCCCGGAGAGACATTCCAGCCCACCGAAACCGGCCTCGACGGTCGCGGCCACCAGATCGTCCCAGGTGACCCCGGCGTCGGCGGTGACATGGGCCCGGCCCGATTCGCGGCCGGTCCCGAACTCGATACGGCTGCTCTCGATGCGGATGGCGGTTCCGGCGAAGCCCGCGTCGGCGATGACGAGGTTCGATCCGCCACCCATGACCAGGACCGGCTCGGAGACGGCGTCGGCGGCGAGGATCTCCTCGACGACCGATCGGGTGTCCTCACAGCGGAGCAGTGCCCGCGCCGGGCCGCCGACCCGCAGGGTGGTCAGGCCGGCCAGCGGCACTCCGGGCTGCAGCGAAGTCTCGGTCACGGGGCCAACGGTAACCCGAGGCGGCGCACGACAGCCGACGTCGGTGGCGTCGAGTAATCTCTCATCCCATGGCGAGCCCGCTGAAGCACTCGGTGTCCTATCCGTTCTCTGCCGACCGGTACTGGGAGATCGTGTCGACCGAGCAGTACTGGCACGACCTGCTCGAAGCCACCAACTCCAGCCACGGCAGGCTCGAGTCCTTCTCGTCGGACGGCACCACGGTGACGGTGAAGATGCTCCAAGGGGTGCCCGAGGATCGACTGCCGTCGGTGGTCACCAAGGTGCGTCCCGGCGACCTCGAGATCCCACGCACGATGACCTTCACCCGGGCGAAGGACGCGGTCAACGGCACGATGCACGCCTCGGTGTCGGGCGCTCCGGCCGACGTCGAGGGCGCTCTGGTGGTTTCCGGTGACCCGGCCGGCGTCGAGTACACGGGCACCGCCAAGGTGGGGATTCCCTTCGTCGGCGGCAAGATCGAGAGTGCCGTCATCGAACAACTGGTGGACCTGCTCGACAACGAACGGGAGAAGACGGTGACTTGGGAGGCCGCTCACCGCTGACGTAACCTGGCCGTCATGGCACGACGTCTCAGCTACTCCGCGCGCTATGCGCATCCCGTGGAGAAGCTCTACGAAGCTCAGAGCACCCGGCAGTATTGGGATGACATGATGGCGGGCTTCCAGATGATCTCGCCGCACTGCGAGGTGGAAGACTTCCGGTCCGATGAAACCGGCCTGAAAGTGGTGCTCAAGCAGCACATCGGCCGCGATCAGCTGCCCCCGATCGCCCAGACCGTCCTGATGAAGGACATGGTGATCACCCGCGAGGAATCGTTCGGGCCGTTCGACCCGGACAACACCAAGGGCAACTACACCGCGTCGATCCCCGCGGGTCCCGGCAATCTGCAGGGCTGGCAGGAACTGTTCCCCACCGAGACCGGCTGCACCATCCGCAAGACCACCGAGGTCAAGGTCTTCATCCCGTTCATCAACGGCAAACTCGAGCAGCTCATGCTGGTCAACCTGGTGGATCTGTTCCGCGCGGAGGCCGAGTACTCCAAGGACTGGATCGACAAGAACCTCTGACCGCGTGACACCCACCCCGAGACCTCACGGTCGGGTGACCCGGGGTACCACCAACATCAACCGTCTGCGCCGCGTCGACCGGTGGATGGCGCACGAACCGTCGATCGCCGCGGCGCTGGCCGCCGACGCGCGACCGATCGTCGTGGACCTCGGATACGGCGCACGGCCCGACACCTGTGTCGAGATGGCCCGGCGGCTGCGGCCCGTCGCACCCGACCTGCAGATGATCGGCCTCGAGATCGATCCCGACCGCATCGTCGCCCCGATCGACGGCGTGCGATTCGCACTCGGCGGTTTCGAGCTCGCCGGGGTGCGGCCACAACTGGTTCGCGCGTTCAACGTCCTGCGACAGTACGACGAGCACGAGGTGGCACCCGCGTGGTCGCAGATGATGACGCAACTGGCTCCCGGCGGGCTGATCGTCGAGGGCACCTGTGACGAGATCGGCCGTCGATGCGCCTGGGTGCTGCTCGACGCCGACGGGCCGCGCAGCCTCACCCTGTGCTGGTCGCCCGCGCACACGGGGAGACCCTCCGACCTCGCCGAACGGCTCCCCAAGGCGCTCATCCATCGCAACGTGCCCGGTGAGCGCATCCACGAGTTGCTCGTCACCGCCGACCGCTGCTGGGACAACGCCGCCGGTCAGACGGTCTTCGGCCCACGCGCACGTTGGGCGCAGACCCTCACGCTGATGCGTGCGGCGGGCGTCGACGTCGCGATTCCACGCCGCCGCGTCGTCGACAATCTGTTGACCGTGCCCTGGGAGACGGTCGCACCACGCGGGTAGTTTGGCCACATGCGCATCGCGATGGCCCAGATCACCTCCGGTACCGACCCGGACGACAACCTGCGTCTGGTCGCCGAACACACGGCCGCGGCGGCCGCCGACGGTGCCGTTCTCGTCGTGTTCCCCGAGGCGACGATGTGCCGGTTCGGGGTGCCGCTGGGCCCGGTCGCCCAATCGCTCGACGGGCCGTGGGCCACAGGCGTCTCGCAGATCGCGGTCGAGAACTCGGTGACCGTGATCGCGGGCATGTTCACCCCCGGCGACGACGGGCGAGTCGCCAACACCCTGCTGGTCGCAGCACCTGACGGCACCCGCATCGGCTACGACAAGATCCACCTGTACGACGCCTTCGGCTTCCGGGAATCGGCCACCGTCGCACCCGGAGACGTCGCGCGGACCGTGACGGTCGACGGCGTCCGCATCGGCCTGGCCACCTGCTACGACATCCGCTTCCCGGCGCTGTTCACCGCGCTTGCCCAAAACGGGGCCGAGGTGATCGTCGTCCCCGCGTCCTGGGGTGCCGGGCGCGGCAAGGTCGAGCAATGGCGGACGCTGGCCACCGCACGTGCCCTCGACTCGACGTCCTATGTGGTGGCCGTCGGGCAGGCCGAACCCGCCGACGAGGAGCTCCGCGCGTCGAAAGCGCCGACCGGCGTAGGACATAGCCAAATCTCAGATCCCTTCGGTAGCGTGGTCGCGTCGTACACGGGGGAGCAACGGCTGGGTGTACACGACCTCGACCTGGGTGTTGTCGCCAAGGCTCGCGAGCAACTCGCGGTCCTCGCCAACCAGCGGGAATTCCGAATCGAACCGACGCCCGTCGCGTACGAACTGTGATCACGCAAGACCGACGCCCCTAGGACGGAGTGCATGGCCGACGACACGACCGACGATCCGCAGACCCCTCGTGGTCCCGAGGATCCGGATGCCACCAAGCAGGTCGGTCGGGAGAACGCGCCGCGCGACCACTCCGCGGGACGGGACTTGCCGGCCGATCAGACCCCGGCGGAGCAGACCTCAGCAGAGCAGACCCCGGCCCAGCACGGTGCGGGGGAGAATCCCGCCCCCGACACCGAGCAGTGGGAGCCGACCACCACCTCCCGCCACGCGCGCGCCTACTCGCAGATCTCCGACGCCACCACGACCCCGGTGACGCCGCCACCACCCGCGGCGCACCCGCAGACCGCGCAGTTCACCACCGGGGAGAACCCGATGGACGGAGGGGATCCGGGAACGGGTGCGCATGCGGTTCCCCCGACCGGCGACGGCGTGGTCACGACGGCGCCGACGAAACGCGGCAAGGGAAAGTTCATCGCGCTCGGCGCGGTCGGACTGGTGTTGGTGATCATCATCGCGCTCGTCGGCACCGAACTCTTCTTGCGCAGCCGCGCCACCGATTGTCTCGAGCAACAGTTCGGCGCTCTGACCGGTCAGCCCACCAACGTGTCGATCAGCAAGAAACCCATTCTGCTGCAGAAGTTCTCGAACGATTACCCCTACGTCCAGGTGGACACCAGCGACTCCAATTCGACGCAGATGCAACTGCACGTGCGGGCCGACGGGGTCAGCCAGGACGGGAACACGGTCAAGGTCGACTCGCTCGCCGGCACCGGTTACGTCCCGTTCCAGCGGGTGATCGAGCTGAGCAAGCAGGGACAACTCTCCGGTGGCTCGACCGACAACAGCGGGACCAACGGTGGCACCACCAACGGCGGTACGGGAACCGAGGGCTCCGGCATCTTGGGCAGTACCCAGGTCAGTTCGGTCACCGGCAACGCCGCCGACGGCACGATCAAGGTGGACGCCGCGGTACAGGTCGCGATCTTCCCGGTGCCGGTCAGCCTCACCATGAAGCCGGTCCTCGACCAGGGCAAGGTGCGCTTCCAGGTGGAGCAGGCCAGCGCCTTCGTCTTCGGGATTCCCGCCGACTTCGCCCAGCAGTTCGTCGACGGCTTCGGCGACAGCCTCTTCGGTGACCTCACCAAGGAAATCAAGGTCACCTCCCTGAAGGTCACCGACCAGGGCGTCGACTTCGCCGTCACCGGTAGCAACGTCGATCTCGGGTCGGCGGCCGCGTCGACGTCGAGCTCGGGTTCGGCGCCGACCTGCTCGATCCTCTGAGCCGGACGGGCCCCACCACCTCGCAGGTACGCTGGGAGATGTCCGATTTTCCGACCCCGTTCCGGAGGAACCCGTGGGCCAGCTGCTCCTGATCGCCGTCGTCATCCTGCTCGTCGTGGGGGTGGTGGTGGTCATGCAGCGGCGCTCCGGTGCGAACA
>NZ_MVPX01000600.1:0-1581 GCF_002043085.1 Gordonia sp. i37
TCAGACAGGGCATTTCGTTTATCCCTCACCGACCGATCACAAGCAAATCGGTGGATCGAGGCTAAGAGGAGGGCGGGCCTAGGGGGAGGCTGAGACTACTTTCTCGATTTTCGCGGCTTCTACGATCATCGCCGCGACAGTCTTGAGGTCCTCCCGCGAGCGGCTTTCGTTGGGATCGCAGACGTATTGCAGGATCAACCCGTCGATTGCGGCCACGATGATCCGGGCCAGGCGTGTGAAGGGCAGAGAACAGGTTTCGCCAGCTTTGTTGGCCGCTTGCTGGCACCACTGGGCGACAACGTCGGTGTATCGCTCGTACTGCCAGCGCGCGAGCGCTTGCTGGTTCGCGGTACGCAGGGCGTATGTGGTCAGCTCGTACTGCATCAGCTGTAAGCCGGCATGTCCGCTGACCAGGCGAGACCAGAAGGTCGAAATACCTTCATGGATGGCGTGGGCGAGCCCGCTGTCGACGTTAGCGGAGCTGCCGAGGATGCCGGCAATTTCGTCGACGACATCCTCGATGACCGCTTTGAGCAGACTTTCCTTCGTGGGAAAAACGTACTGCAGCGTCCCGAGTGGTACGCCCGCCTGTTTTGCGACCGCGCGAATCGAGGTGTTCGAGACGCCGAGGTCGGCCAGGGCAATGCGGGCCGCAGCGATCATCTGTTCCCGGCGCTGCGCCGCCTCGATATAGGCCATCCGCCCGCTCCCGCCTGTCGCCGCCGTGCCGTCCATACTCGGAAGCAGGGGCGGCCGTTTCAAAGTGCTGATCTGATCTTATCGGTGCAAGAGTCGGGCGACTGACAGGACCGCCACGCGGTGTGACAAGGCCCGTTCAAGCGGCGTCGGCGGCGTTAGCGATGGCCAACGTTCGGGAAAGCCGACCCGCTGTCACGGCTCCGACGACGACAGCTGCCAAAGTAGCAGTTACGGCAATGCGCTGACCCAGGCGACGTTCAGCTCGGTCAGGGTCGAGTAGTTGGCGAGCATGAGGACCAGTCCAACAGTCAATCCCACGGCGCCGACCGCTGGGGCGAAGATCGCCCCGCCCACCGATTCACCGTCTCGCTTGCGTATGAAGTAGGAGCACGCTAAATAGGTAGCCTATAGCTTCGAGGACTAACGCCGTGACGCGCGTGATTCTAAAGACGTCTGGCGAAGACGGTCCCAGTCATATTCTCGCTCAGGGTGGGGACACGCCACGTGCACAGAGAGAGGATTGTTGCAGGTGAACAAACACACAGGCGTGAACCCATGAACCAGGTGTCGCGTTCGACACTCCTCTCGATGTTGGAGTTGGTACTGACGGCGTGTGGTGTGATCTGGCTGGTAGCACTGGTGCTTTTCGGCAGTCATGCAGCGTGGCTGCTGGTGGCGTGGAACGTTGCTGCTCTCGTGTACATCGCGACAATCTGGTTCGTTCTGTACCAACGCATCCCTTCCGACGAAGCCGCGGAGTCCACGCTGCAAGCGCCACGCTGGCAGAGTTCGTTCTTTGCAGCCGTGGTCAGTGTGGGGTTCCCCCGAAAAAATGGACACGGTTAGCTTGATTGCTGACTTGCGTGCGAGCTGATCTCGAAG
>NZ_MVPX01000601.1:0-404 GCF_002043085.1 Gordonia sp. i37
CCGTCTTCGACGAAGACAGCGGCCAGTGGGTCTCGCGGGCCGAGGTCGCCGAAGTACCGTTCACCGCGTTCACCTCCAAAGCCAAGCGCCTGCAGGTATCCGGACGGCTGGTGGTGCGCCGTATCCCTGACTTCGCAGCCGAGGGAGACGGCTTGTTCGACGTGTGGCGGTTTCATGCGTTCTTCACCACCAGCGACCTGGACACCGTGACCGCCGACAAGACTCACCGCGGTCATGCGATCATCGAGCAAGTCCACGCCGACCTCAAAGCCTCCGCATTGGCGCATCTGCCCTCGGGAAAGTTCTGCGCGAACGCCGCCTGGCTGGTGTGTGCGGTCATCGCGTTCAACCTGACCCGCGCCGCCGCCTGTCTCGGTGGACAGCGTCTGGCGAAGGCGACTACC
>NZ_MVPX01000602.1:0-289 GCF_002043085.1 Gordonia sp. i37
CGCCATGGCGCCGTGGCCCGAGAGTGCCTTCATCAACCGCGACCGCGTCGCGATCACCGACAACCCATCCGCCACCGACAACGCCCCCGACACCACCGCCGCAGCAACCTCACCCATCGAATGACCGATCACCGCATCCGGACACACCCCATAGGACCGCCACAACGACACCAACGCCAACTGCACACCCACCAACACCGGCTGAATCCGATCAATACCCACCACCGGCTCCCCCGACGCCAACACCTCCCGCAACGAAAAACCCACCACCGCAACAAACACCGGCTCC
>NZ_MVPX01000603.1:0-323 GCF_002043085.1 Gordonia sp. i37
TCCTCCGACATACCGATCGGACCGAACCGATCACCGGAGAGGAACTGCTTGACCACCGGCTGCTCCGAGGTCAGCAACTGCTCCCGCGGACCGAACATCACCAACTCCTTGCGGAACAACATCCCGATGTTGTCCGGAATCGTCCGAGCGATGTTGATGTTGTGCGTCACGATCAGAATCGTCGCATCGATCTGCGAATTGATATCGATCAGGAGCTGCGAAATATAGGCGGTACGCACCGGATCCAAACCCGAGTCCGGCTCATCACACAAGATGATCTGCGGATCCAACACCAACGCCCGCGCCAACCCGGCACGCTTACG
>NZ_MVPX01000604.1:0-767 GCF_002043085.1 Gordonia sp. i37
CCGCCGAACAGATCCTAGAAAAAGCCAACCGTCCAACAACTTCAAACTCGCGCCACTAGATGGCGGATGTGGATATCGATGAGGGCGGTCAAACGCTCGGCTGGAGTACCCGGTCCATCCAGCACAATGAGGTGTTCCTGTGGGTCCTTGGTCATCTGGAGTGCTATTGCATAGAGAATGTCCTCTTTGGACTGAAAGTGGTTGTACAGGCTGGCGCCTTTGATACCTACGGCTTCGGCGATGTCGCGCATACCCGCATTGCTATAGCCGTGGTCAGCGAAGTACGACGCTGCGGTGGCTACGATTTCGTCACGACGAGATCGTGATCGCGCGCCGGATCGAGAATCCTCATTCCGATCATCGGATTCGAGTGCAGTCACATCCCCCATGCGGGTCAGCTCTTTCCGTGTGCACGGCGCAGTTCCCGTTTGAGGATCTTGCCCTGCGGGTCGGTAGGGAGTTCGGCTACGAGATGTACCACCTTCGGAACCTTATAGCTCGCCAAGTCCCCACGGCAGAAGGCACGGATGTCATCGGCCGTCGCCGACGATCCCTCCTGCAAGACCACGAAGGCGGTCACCGCCTCCGACCAGTAGTCGTCCGGCAGTCCAACTACCGCTGCGCGTTGTACATCGGGGTGTTGTTGCAGCACACGTTCAACCTCCTGCGAGGACACGTTGTACCCCCCGGTCTTGATCATGTCCTTGCGACGATCCCGGAAGAACATGTTGCCGTCGGCATCGATGCGGACGATGTCGCCGGTATGC
>NZ_MVPX01000605.1:0-674 GCF_002043085.1 Gordonia sp. i37
CCTCATTTCCACAGCCCCCGCCTACACCTGGGGTTTGCGCTGTCTACCGGACGACGTGTGGCTGTATGTGATGCCGTTCCACACGATTGCCGGTATCGGATCGCTGACATCGCTGACCCTGCTGGGTGCCACCCTGGTGCTGCCGGACTCCATCGAACCGGGCAAGTCTCTGAGCATCATTCGTGACGAGCGGATCTCTGTGCTGGCACAGACACCCACCTTCTACATCGCGCTGGCCAATCATCCCGACTTCGCCGCGAACACTGTCGGTACTGTCCAACGCTGCCTCACCTACGGCGGGCAGGTCTCCCCGTTCGCCGTGGACGCCTGGGCACAGGCTGCGCCCGCATCGGTTTGGGGCACGTATTGGGGTCAGTCAGAGCTGACACAGTTGGGTTCGGTCGGCTGGTTCAAGCAGCTCTCCGATGTCCCCGGCCAGGATCCGACGTGGATCGGTAAGCCGGTGGGCCACCTCGAGGTCAAAGTCGTCGATGCCAACGGCGACGAGGCAGAAGAGGGCGAACTCCTTTGTCGCACTCCGTCGGTCATGCTTGGCTACCACAAGGACCCGGATCGCACGGCAGCGGTGTTCGAGGACGGCTGGGTGCATACCGGCGACATCGTCCGCATCGATGCCGACGGCAACATGTTCTTCCGGGATCGTCGCAAGGACA
>NZ_MVPX01000606.1:0-984 GCF_002043085.1 Gordonia sp. i37
CCCGCGACGGCTGCACCCTGCGTTATCGAGACACCGACCCCGACAACGCCGGCGGCAAGGAAACCCTGGTCCTGCTGACGGGCTGGTCCCAGACGGCGGCGATGTATGACAAGTTGATCGACGAGATCAAGGGTGACTATCGCGTGGTGTCCTATGACCATCGCAACCACGGCGAGTCCGGGTCCACCGACAACGGCGCCCGCATCGCCTCGCTGGCCACCGATCTGCACGAACTGCTGCGGGAGCTCGATCTCCACAATGTGAACCTCACAGGCAATTCCATGGGCTGCTCGGTGATCTGGTCCTACCTCGACATCTACGGATCGTCGAATGTCCGCTCGCTGACCCTGATCGACCAGCCGAGCGTCTGCGCCCTGGTGCCGTGGCTGACCGACGACGACGCAGCCGACGTCGGCGCGATTCTCGGCTTCACCCAGGCCTCCGATCTGATCCAGGCATTGATCGGCGACGATTCCGAGCAAGTACGCAAGGACTTCGTCCGTTCGATGATGATGCCCGAGATGGATACCGAGGACGTCGAATGGATCTATGAGCAGAATATGAAGCTGCGCATGCCCTTCGGCGCCAAGCTCGTCCTCGATCACGTCATGCAGGACTGGCGCGATCTGCTGCCCCGCATTGACGTTCCCACGCTCGTCACCGGCGGTGAGGCCAGCCACGTCAACGCCACCTCGCAGGAGTGGATCGCCAAGCAGATCCCCGGCGCGAAGCTCCACGTCTTCACCAAGGAAGACGGTGGTGATCACTTCCCGTTCTTCCAGCAGCCCAAGCGATTTGCCGACGTCTACACTGAATTCCTGCAATCGGTCTGACCTCTGCGCCCGCACAACATCTTCCATACATCAACAAGGCCGGCCATCCGAGAGGATGGCCGGCCTTGTCGGTTGTTGCCGACGTCGGGGACTAGTACTACAGTTGTAGATCGGGTTGTCGGCGTGTTTGCGCTGGTAGGGGGGGGGGGGG
>NZ_MVPX01000607.1:0-13041 GCF_002043085.1 Gordonia sp. i37
GGCCACGTTTCGCCCGTTATGAGTCGGCACGTCATGCTGGCGAGTTCATCCTGGGGTTACTGTCGGATCTGGGCCGCAAGAACTGTTGGACCATCGCTGAGGAACGAGGTGATGTGACACCGTATGGGTTGCAGCACATGCTTTCTCGTTCGTCGTGGGATGAGGATGGGTTGCCTGCGATGTGCGTGGGTACGTGACCACCGCATTCGCCGATGATCACGCGGTACTCGTTGTCGATGAGACCGGCGACCTGAAGAAAGGGACCTCGACTGTCGGTGTGCAACGCCAGTACACCGGCACCGCGGGGCGTATTGAGAACTCGCAGGTCGCGGTGTACCTGACCTACGCCGCGGCCCGGGGGCACGCTCTGATCGATGGCAGGCTGTATCTACCGAAATCGTGGACCACCGATCCCGGTAAGCTCACCCGGGCTCGGGTACCTGAGGATGTCGAGTTCGCCACCAAAACCACTCTGGCGCAACACATGATCACCGCAGCATTGGATGCAGGCGTACCCGCATCATGGATAGCCGGTGATGAAGTGTACGGGGCAGACTCACACCTACGCACCACATGCCGCGACCACAATATCGGGTATGTCCTGGCCGTGGCATGCAACCATCACGTGGTCACCGCCGGATGCCGTGTTGATGCCCTGGGCATCAGTGCGTCGGACTCGGACTGGCAACGACTCTCAGCAGGGGTGGGTAGCAAAGGGCCCCGCATATACTCGTGGCTGCGCATCGCAATCACGTCCACACTACCCGGATACGAGTGGATCATGTTGCGCCGCAACGATTCCACCTCTGAACTTGCCTACTACAGGTGCTGGTCACCGCAGCCGGTCACACTCGCCGTTCTCGTCGGTGTCGCCGGACGGCGCTGGACTATCGAAGAATCGTTCCAGGCCGCCAAAGGGCAAGCTGGTCTCGATGAACACCAGGTACGCACGTGGACCTCCTGGCGGCGTTGGGTGATCCTATCCATGGCCGCGATGGCATTTCTGGCCGTCACCACCGCCAATGAACGCGACCGCACACCCACACCGCAGGACCTGATACCGTTCACCCTCAACGAGATTCGGCGTCTATTCGACCAACTGACACTCACACACACCGCCACCCCCACCACCGTCTGGGCATGGTCACTATGAATCCCCCTAGGTTTCGTGCCGCTTCCTTTTGAGTCAGGAAGGATGAGCACATGCCCAAGAAGATTGATCCGGAGGTCAAGGCGCGCGCGTTGCGGCTGATGGCCGAGCACGGCCAGGAGTATCCGACGGTGACCGCCGCGGCCGAGGCCATCGCCCGCAAGGTCGGCGTGAGCACCGAGTCGGTGCGCCGTTGGACCGTACAGGCCGATGTCGACGCCGGCGCACGTCCGGGCGTCACGAGCGAGGAAAGCGCCGAGATCAAGCGTCTCAAGGCCGAGAACCGGCGTCTGCGCGAAGACGTCGAGGTCCTCAAAGCGGCCACGACTTTCTTCGCGGGGGAACTCGACCCCCGCAATCGATGATCATCGCGTTCATTGATTCAATGCGTGCGAAAGGTGTTGCGGTCGAGTCGATCTGCCGAGTCCTGCGAGAACAGGGCTGCCGGATCGCCGCACGCACCTACCGGGCGTGGAAGTCACGCCGACCAGCAGCGCGAACCATCTCGGATGCCCAGACGGTCAACGCGGTCCGCGATGCCGCCTGGACCACCGACGCCCAGGGGCGTCGGTGGTTGACCCCGACCGGCTTGTATGGGAGGGAGAAGATGCGCGCGCACCTCGACCGCGCCACCATGCCCGGCGTCAGTTTCGGCGCAGTCGACCGGGCGATGAAATCGTTGGGAATCAACGGAATACGCCGAACGAGAGGAGTACGCACCACCATCCCGGCCGCCGACGGAGTCCGTGCCGGGGACCTGCTCAACCGGGTGTTCAGTGCCGATGCCCCCAACCGTGTGTGGGTGACCGACTTCACCTACGTGCGTACCTGGGTCGGTTTCGTGTACGTGGTGTTCATCATCGATGTGTTCTCCCGAAAGATCGTGGCCTGGCACGTATCAACTTCGAAAACTGTTGATCTAGTGATGATTCCATTACGTATGGCGTTGTGGTACCGGGCGCATGAAGGCCATCCGGTCATCGCGGGCGAGTTGATTCACCATTCGGATGCCGGGTCGCAGGGCGGATTCAACTGGTCGTCGCAACACCACGATCATGGAGGTGTTCGAGGTGGCTACGGTGGACTGGAGTGGGAAGACCAGTGATGTGCCGGTGGGTGTTCGTCGGCAGTGGCGTGCTGATCGTGCACTTCGGCCGGCGATGCGTTCGCCGGGGCGGCCGGAGCCGTCGCGGCAGGTGCAACGCGAATTGTGGCGGGTAGTCGCGACAGGGGTGAGTACGGCGGAAGCGTCTATCGGTGTCGGTGTGTCGGTACCAGTGGGTACGCGTTGGTTCCGCCACGCTGGCGGGATGACGCCACTGAGTCTGGAGGAGCCCTCGGGCCGCTATCTGTCGTTCGCCGAACGGGAAGAGATCGCGCTGCTACGCGCCCAGAACTGTGGGGTGCGAGAGATCGCACGACGTATCGGCCGCAGTCCGGCCACGATCTCGCGAGAGCTACGGCGCAACGCCGCAACCCGAAGCGGCAGAGTCGAGTACCGGGCATCGGTGGCGCAGTGGAAAGCACAGCAGGCGGCCAAGCGCCCTAAGACTTCGAAACTGTTGGCCAACAAGGAGTTACGGGACTACGTGCAGGATCGTCTGGCTGGCACTGTTCGCGGCCCCGACGGCACGGTCGTCGCTGGTCCCACCCCGCCGGCGTGGAAAGGGCTGAACAAGCCGCACCGCGCTGATCGCCGGTGGTCGATGGCGTGGAGCCCGGAGCAAATCTCACGGCGCCTGATCGTCGATTACTCCGATAATGACGACATGCGCATCAGCCACGAGGCGATCTATCAAGCCCTGTTCATCGAAGGTCGTGGCGCACTCAAACGCGAGTTGGTGGCGTGCCTGCGGACCGGGCGGGCGTTACGCGAACCACGGGCACGTTCACGTAACAAACCGCAGGGTCATGTCGGTGCCGACGTCGTGTTCAGTCAGCGGCCCGCTGAGGCCGACGATCGAGCGGTGCCCGGTCATTGGGAAGGCGACCTGATCATCGGAACCGGCAGATCGGCGATCGGCACACTCGTTGAACGACGCAGCCGCGCAACACTTCTGATTCACCTTCCGCGTCAACAGGGTTGGGGCGAGCAGCCGTACGTAAAGAACGGACCAGCGCTCGGCGGCTACGGGGCTATCGCTATGAACGCAGCATTGACCGCGAGGATGGCGTCGCTGCCGCAACAGCTGCGTAAGACGTTGACCTGGGATCGGGGTAAGGAGTTGTCTGCTCACGCCCAGTTCGCATTGGACACCGGAACGCGGGTGTTCTTCGCCGATCCACACTCACCATGGCAGCGACCTTCGAACGAGAACACCAATGGTGTGTTGCGCCAGTACTTTCCCAAAGGAACCGATCTGTCTCGGTGGTCAGCTGAGGACCTTGAGGCCATCGCGTACACCCTCAACAACCGTCCACGGAAAGTCCTCGGATGGAGGACTCCCGCCGAAGTCTTTGGTGAACAACTACACTCGCTATAACAACACGGTGTTGCATCGACCGATTGAACCGGCCCAGTACACGTCCTCGACCCTCACCGAGCATCTCGATCTCGAGGATACCGCCCGTTCTATCGGCTCGATCGGGGACGCCTACGACAACGCCCTGATCGAGTCGGCAAACGGCTTGTACAAGGCCGAGTGCATTCGTACCACCGTCTTCCACTCCGGCGCGTTCAAGACGCCCTCAGACGTCGAATACTCGACCGCCGGCTGGGTCGACTGGTACAACTGCGACCGGCTCCATTCGAGCATCGGAATGGTCCCACCCAACGAGTACGAACACACCCACTACGCTGGCCTCAACCCCGAGGACCAGCCCACCATCGAGGCGGCACGAAACCCGGGGTGATTCACTATGGCGTCGCAAACACCAAGCCACCGCCCGCCGACACCACTATCACCGCAGGTCACAGCCACAATAGACTCGATCTACAACTGTAGTACTAGAACTCGGCCAGCATCCCGGCCGCCACGAAACCACCGTCGACCGGCAGCACATGACCATTGATATAACCGGCCGCTTCCGATGCCAGGAATCCCACCGCCGAGGCAACCTCTTCAGGCGTTCCGTACCGACGTGCAGGCACCAGCCTCATGTAGGCATCGCGCGTCGCCTGCGAATGCACTTCACGGGAGAGCGGTGTTTCGATGGGTCCGGGTGCCACCGCATTCGCGGTGACGCCGTACTCGGCGAGCTCGATCGCCATCTGCCGAGTGACCCCGATAAGCGCGGATTTCGATGTGCCGTAAGCGGTTCGACCGGTACCCGCCCGAATCCCGCTGGTGGATGCGATGTTCACGATCCGGCCCCATCGATGACGCTGCATCAGACGGGCCGCGTGCTGACCACAGCGGAACGCTCCGGTCACGTTGACGTTCAGCGTCGCCTGCCAGTGATCATCGGGATAGTCCACGAAGGCCACCGTCCGCGCGATTCCGGCATTGTTGACCAGTACGTCGCATCGGCCGTGGGTCTGCTCGACCCACTCGAAGGTGTCGGCAATCGACTCGCGGTCACCGACATCCATGCCGCGGCCCTGAGCGCTCAGCCCCTGGGCGACGAGGCTCTCGGCGACCTCGGCCGCTGCGTCGAGTTTGAGGTCGGCGAGCACCACGTGGTGCCCCGACTGGGCGAGATTCTCGGCAATCGCGGCACCGATTCCGGCGCCCGCGCCGGTGATCAGTGCGATGCGCCGGTCGGCGGTTGAAGTCATTCAATCCTCATTTCTTCACGTCGACAGCCGCCGACGGAGTCGACGATGACTGCGATCACTGTTCATCGCCACGGTGCGCCAACTCACCTTGCGCGTCAATCATTGCCCTAAACACCAGGTTATCGTTCCATATTACGGAATAGTTGACTGAGATTCAGGTCACTCCTATCGTCGGAAACATGCACGATAAGCACCGAACACCGGAGGAGCTGCACTTCTCCACCGACTCAGCGGTCCACGATGCGAAATACTGACCTGCGGTCGACCGCCCAGGCCGAGCAGGTTCCGGCCGGCACACAGAGTGTGCGACGTGCGCTCGGGCTGCTCTCGCTGATCTCCCAGTACGATCGATCGGGCGGACTCAACCTCGTCGATCTCGTCGCCGAGACCGGACTCAGCAAGCCCACCGCACACCGGTTGCTCGCCGAACTCGTCCACAGCGGATACCTCGAGCAGGGCTCCGACCGCCGCTACCGCCTCGGCTCGGAGTCCTACATCATCGGCAGTGCTGCCGAACAGCGACACGGATTGCAGCACAAGGCGCTTGCCTCGGTGGTACGCCTCGCCCAGGTCTCCGAGGACAGCGCCTTTATCTCCGTGCGACGCGGTACCCACTCGGTCTGTCTGCACCGTGAGGAGGGTTCGTGGCCGATCCGAAGCCACGTCTTACAAGCCGGTGATCGCTACCCGCTCGGCGTTGGCGCGCATGGTCTCGCCCTGCTGGCGGCCTTGCCGGCCAAAGAAGCCTCCGCCGTCACCGCAGCCAATGCCGCCGAACTCGCCGCCAACTTCCCGACCATCACCCCCGACTGGCTTCTGGAACAGGCCGATCTGGTCCGACGCCGGGGCGGAGTCGCCATCAATGAGGGCCGCGTCGTGCCCGAGTCCTGGGGAATCGGCATCGCCGTCCAAGGGGCCTCCGGAGAACCCGCCATGGCATTGAGCCTCGCCGCCATCAGTTCTCGACTCGGCCCGGAAAGACAGGTTCGGCTGGCGGTTCTGCTCCGCGAGGAGGCCGTGCGACTGACCCAGTCGGTCCGCGGGACCGAATCACCTCACATCAGCAGTCTTTGAACACCATTCGGCGTTCGACGCCACACACCGCAAATGGAGAAATCACCATGACCCCCAGAGCATCCATCATCGGGTGGAACCATTCGAAGTTCGGCCGACTCGACGAGCCCGACGTGACCTCGTTGATCGGTTCTGTTGTGCCACAGGCACTGGCCCACGCTGAAGTGAGCGCCGATGAGGTCGACGGCATCTTCGTCGGCGTCTACAACAACGGATTCTCCACCCAAGGATTCGAGGCGTCGCTGGTCGGGGTTGCCCATCCCGAGCTCGCCCACGTCGCGGCCACACACGTCGAGAATGCTTGCGGCACGGGCAGTGCCGCAGTGTATGCCGCTGTCGACTTCATCGAATCGGGCCGTGGCGAGGTCGCCTTGGTGGTGGGTGCGGAGAAGATGACCGCCGTCGATACCCGACGTACCGGTGCGATTTTGCTGACGGCCTGCTACCAGCCCGAGGAGTCCGATGTCTCGGGCGGATTCGCCGGTGTCTTCGCCTCGATCGCCTCGGCCTACGCCGAACGCCACGGCGACCCGAGTGCCGCCATGGCCACCATCGCCGCCAAGAACCATCACAACGGCATGACCAATCCGTACGCCCAGCTCCACAAGGACTTCGGATTCGACTTCTGCAATACCGTGTCGGACAAGAACCCGTATGTCGCTGCGCCCCTGCGACGTACCGACTGCTCGCTGATTTCCGACGGTGCCGTGGCATTGGTCATCACCAGCGCCGATCGAGCCGCCGGAGCCCCCCGTCGCGTCTCCTTCCGTGCACGAGCACACGCAAGCGATTTCCTGCCGCTCTCCCAGCGTGATCCCATCGAATTCGCTGGCGCGCGCCGCGCTTGGAATCAGGCCCTCGACGCCGCCGCCACCACTACTTTCGATCTCGACTTTATCGAGACCCATGACTGCTTCACCATCGCCGAACTCATTCAGTACGAGGTCTTCGGTCTGGCGCAACCGGGTCGCGGTCGCGAAGTCCTCGATGAGGGAATTCCGTTCCCCGACGGCAAACTTCCGATCAACCGGTCCGGTGGTTTGAAGGCCAAGGGTCATCCGATCGGTGCAACCGGGGTATCCATGCACGCCATCGCCGCCATGCAACTGACCGGTGAAGCCGGTGGATTCCAGCTCGACAATGCCGAGCTGGGCGGCGTGTTCAACATGGGCGGCACCGCCGTCGCCAACTACGCATCCATTCTCGAACGATGGTGAGCACTATGACTTCTCAGACGCTTTCAGCCCCCGCTACTGCCGAGCCGATCACCCCGACTTCCGCGGCAGTACAACGCACGACCAATCTGGCTGCCTTCCTCTCCCAGACCGCAGCCCGCCTCCCTGATCGTCCGGCAATCATCCGCGGCGAGAACCGTTGGAGCTGGTCCACTCTGGATGCCCGCGTGAATGCCCTTGCCGCAGCCATGCGCGAGGAAGGCATCGGTGCGGGCTCCAAGGTTTTGCTGCACGGCGCGAACTGCATGGACTCCCTCACAGTGTTCTATGCAACCTGGCGTCTCGGCGCGATCATCGTGCCCACCAACAGCAAGCTGTTACCCGATGATGTGACTCCCCTTGCCGCACTGATCGATCCGGATCTGGTTATCCTCCACGCGAGCCTTGGTGAGCACGCCTCGGCACTGTCGGCATACCGGCTGTGGTCGATCAGCGACGTCGATCCGCGCCCGGAGTTCGCGGCCGGCGATGTCACTGAGGCCATCGAAAAGTTCACCGGGACCGATGTCGTGGAGAATGCGGCAGTCCATCCCGGGACTCCGGCCTGGTACTTCTTCACTTCCGGTACCAGCGGACGACCCAAGGCCGCTGTTCTGACCCACGATCAGATGGCGTTCGTCATCACTAACCACATCTGCGACCTGATGCCGGGGCTGACCGAACACGACTCGACGTTGATCCTCGCGCCGCTGTCCCATGGTGCCGGTGTCCATGCACTCACCCATGTCGCGCGCGGTGCCGCCGTCGTGTTGACCGAGTCCGAGGCGCTTGATGCCGTGGAGGCGTGGGATGTCATTCGCCAGCAGTCGATTTCGACGATGTTCACCGTTCCGACCATCTTGAACAAGTTGGCGCAGGCCGCACCCGCAGACCACGATCCGAATACCAGTAGTCTGCGTTATCTCATCTACGCAGGTGCACCGCTGTCCTCCCGTGATCAGAAAGCAGCTCTGCACACGCTCGGTCGGGTACTCGTGCAGTACTACGGTCTGTGTGAAGTTACCGGCAACATCACCGTGCTGCCGCCCGAACTTCACGGGCACACACCTGAACCCGACGGAATCCCGACCGCAGGATATGCCCGCACCGGGATGACGATCAGTATCCAAGACGGCGAAGGTCGCGAAGTACCCGCCGGTGAGCGCGGCGAAATCTGCGTGTGTGGTCCCGCGGTGTTCACCGGGTACCTACACAATCCCGAGGCCGATGCACAAGCCTTCCGCGATGGGTGGTTTCGGACCGGCGATCTCGGTCATGTCGACTCCGCCGGACTCCTCTACATCACCGGCCGCGCGTCGGATATGTACATCTCCGGCGGTTCCAACATCGATCCGCGCGAGGTCGAGGAGAAGCTGCTCAAACATCCCGACATCGTGGCTGCCGGAGTGGTCGGTGCACCCGATGACACGTGGGGTGAGGTCGGATACGCGCTGTGCGTCACGCGTCCGGGCGCGGACCTGCAGGTCGCCGATCTCATCGCCTGGTGCCGTGAGCACATCGTGCGATACAAGATCCCCAAGCACATCGAATTCGTCGACGTACTCCCCACTTCGGGATACGGAAAAGTGACCACGGCTCTGCTGCGGCAGGAGTTCCGTGCTCGGGGCACCTGGCCAGATGAGGAGTCTCGATGAGCACGACCACCGCCATCACCTTGCCCCCGGTCCAGCATCTGAGGCAGCCGGGAACCCCTGCAGCACAACGGATCGATGCATTTCCGACGACGCTGCACCACATTCAAGTCGAGCTTGCCGTCGGGGTGCCGCTGCTGACCGCACTGCGCGAGATTGTCCTCGACCAGGGCTTCGGTAGTGCTTTCGGCGAGATCCGCGGTGGATCTCTGACCGCCTTCGAGTATTTCATTCCGGCGCTGTGCACCACAGGGACCAGCGTTGCGGCGTTCAGTGATCCGTTCGTCGCCCGCGGACCGGTGTCGTTCATCCGAGGTGGGATCACCATCGGCCGTCGTGATGACGCCCCATGGACCCACTGCCACGCCCAGTTCGTCGACGCCGACGGTGTGATGCGTGCCGGGCATCTGTTGCCGGAGTCGGTGGTGGTCGGGCCCGGTGTGATGCTCGACATCTACGCCAGCCGCGACGTGACGATGACGGCTCTGCCGGATGAGGAGATCAATTTCTCTGTCTTCCAACCACATTCGGATCATGACCACACAGCTCCGATCCCGAATCCGGTGGACACCGATGACAGTCGGGCGATAGTCGCGCGGGTTCATGCCAATGTCGATCTGGTCGAGGCAATCGAAGATATCTGTGCCGCACACGGATTCACCTCAGCGGTGATCCGGGGCAAGATCGGTTCACTGGTCGGTGCAACGCTTCTGCAGGGTGACAACCTGGTGTGCGCGCCCGGACCGGCCGTCGAGGTGATGTACCTCGACGGCTCCGTACGGCGCGACCCCGATGGCGTCGTGCAGGCTGATCTGACGTGTGCGGTGACGGCGATCGACGGAATGGTCTACACCGGCTCACTCATCAAGGGCCACAATCCCGTTGCTCTCACCTTCGAACTCGCACTCACCGAGCCGACGGAAGTTCGGCCATGACGGTGGCCACCGACACCACAGCAGAATTGGTCCGTGCACTCCCGCACGACATCGTCACCACCGACCCCGATGTGATCCTCGGATATGCCGCCGACCAGTCGTCGTTCACCCAGAGCGACACACCGTCGGCGGTGGTCATGCCCCGATCGACAGCTGAGGTCGCGGCATGTCTGCGCACAGCGCACGCTCTTGGCATACCGGTGATCACGCGAGGCGCCGGAAGCGGACTCAGCGGTGCCGCCAACTGTCCACGCGGCGCGATCGTACTGAGCACGCACAGAATGAATTCCATCAGCGAGGTTGATCGCGCCAACCGGATCGTCACCGTCGGCCCCGGCGCCATCACCAACGATGTTCGAGAGCATGCGGCAGCGGCCGGATTGTTTTACCCACCAGATCCGGGCAGCGTCGCGTTCTGCACGATCGGCGGGAACGTATCGACCAACGCCGGCGGAATGTGTTGCGTCAAATACGGGGTCACCGGCGATTTCGTTCTCGAGCTCGAATGCGTTCTGGCAGATGGAACCGTCATCCGCACCGGAACTGCGACCAGGAAGGGCGTGGCGGGCTATGACCTGACCCGCCTGCTCGTCGGCTCCGAGGGCACATTGGCGATCATCACCGAGATCACTCTGAGATTGCTTCCCGCCCCGCAGCCTGCGCGCACGATGCTCGCGTCGTTTGCCACGGTGGCAGATGCCGGCCGCGCCGTCACCGCCATCTCGACCGGCGGTCTGGTCCCGTCGATGCTGGAGATACTCGATCGCACAACCGTGCGGGCCGTCGACTCGTTGACGCATATGGGCATTGGCGACGACATCGGCGCGCTTGTCTTGGCGCAGTTCGACACTCACGATGCCGATGGGGACATCTCAGCGGTCGAGGCGTTCTGCGCTGCAAGCGGCGCGCTGGACGTGGTGGTCGCCTCAACCAAGGACGAGGGCGACCTGCTGCTTGAGGCACGCAGACAGGCGCTACCCGCCCTCGAGCGGTTGGGCGACTGGCTACTCGACGACGTGTGCGTCCCATGCTCGCGGATCGCCGAACTCATCGACGAGATCGGCGCGATCGCCGAATACACCCAACTGACCATCGGCGTCTTCGGTCATGCCGGCGACGGCAACCTGCACCCGACCATCATCTACGACAGAAGCTGTCCAGACAGCGCCGCCGCTGCACGCGAGGCGTTCGACGCCATCACCCAACTCGCGCTGGATCTCGGCGGCACCATCACCGGCGAACACGGTGTCGGACGGCTCAAAACCGGGTGGCTTCGGGAGGAACTCGGCGAGGCCAATCTGCTTGTGCAGCAAAGCATCAAGCGCGCACTCGACCCGACCGGCATCCTCAACCCGGGCGCAGTGATCGGCGATGGGCACGCACCGGAGGTGGCAACTCCGGGAGCATGAGCGTGGCGGTGGCTCCCCGTGATCCCGCCGAGCGATCTAGCCGCGGGCCACGCTACGAAGTCAACGACGACGACGCGGCTTGTGGCCTTTGGTGTTCGACGCACCTGGCGTCTTTCCCGACGGCCCCTTCCCCGACGCTTCCCTGGCGGCACGCTTCGCTGCGGTCTTCTCCTTGGCCGACCGCTTCGCCGACGGGTCGGGTGTCCCACGCGACGAACTCGGCCTTCGTCCGCGAACGATACCGATGAACTGATCCGCCAACTCCGACGTCGGCTCCTGCCACAGCAGACCGACGGCGCTCGTTGGGACACCGGTCACGGGACGGTAGGTCAGGTCACGACGGTGATGCAGCCGCGCCAGCGACTGCGGCACCAACAGCAGCCCGATACCCGAAGCCACGAGTTCGATCGCATCGGCGGTCGTCTCGGGACGATGCTCGATGTCGGTTCCAGGACGGTCGGTCACGACGAGCGGTTCGTCAAGTGGCCACAGCAGGTTCTCGTCGGCGAGATCGTGGGGCGCCAAGTCGTCGGCCGCCGCGAACAGGTGATCCTTCGGGAAGACCACCACCGTGGTCTCCTCGTACAGAACGATGGTGTGGTGCGGTCCGGGATCGACGCGGGTGAGCGCGTCAGGGAGCCGGGTGAGCGCCATGTCGGCATCGCCACGTCCGATCAGGGGTGCGGTGTCGGCAACGTCGACCGCCGTCATCTGCAGCGCAACGTCGGGGTGGCGCTCGCTCCAGATGCGCACCCATTTCCCAGGGGTCACGCCCGGAACGTAGGCGAGCCGGAACACCGCACGGCCGGATGGTTCGGCGTCTGCGGGCGGAGTCACGTCCCGAGGCTACCTCGGAGAATCACCGCGATGAAGATACGCTGCGACCATGAGCTCGCAGTCGATGAAACCGGCAACAGCCGCGAAGAAGCTTGACATCTACCTTCCGGCGACGCCGGAGGAATTCCGCAACGGCACCATCACCCGGGCGGAATTGGCCGCGCTGCAGGCTGATCCGCCGCAGTGGTTGCGTGACCTGCGCGCCAACGGACCCCACCCGAAAAACCTCGTCGCCGCCAAACTCGGCATCTCGAACTCCGGCCTGATCCGCGGCGAAGTGACCGAAGCACTCACCACCGACGAGATCAATGCCCTTCTCGCTGACAAGCCCGACTGGCTCGAAGCCGAGCGCACCAAACATGTCGAGGTGCTTCGCGAGGAGCGTCGGAAGCGCTCACTGAACGCCGATAAGCAGCGCGAGGATCACTCGGACGACGCCTGATACTGCCTATCGCATTTCGTCGGACCGCCGATCAGCGTCGGCGCCGACAACAAACGCGAATTGAGCCGGCGGACGCGGTTGCTGCAGCACCCGCGTTTACCGACGCGGTTCGCGTTCGGTCATAAAAAACACTGGCCCACGGCGCTCCCGAAAACCGGCGGCTCGCGTCTTCCGACGGCCTTGGTGCTCAGTGACAGCTTCACGCGGCACGGCGCACCCGCCCCCAGCACGGTGGTCGTACGAAAATCGATCGTGTAGTCCAGTTGCTCCCCCTGATAGGGGATGTCGATTGTCGATCCGTCGGAGTGACCGGACGGCTCAACAGTCACCGGCGGTCCCACCACGACGATTGATCCCGACGAATTCAATACCTGGACCAGCACTGTCTTGGCGTCCATCCGAGCTTGGGAATCACCAGTGAGTTGGCCTACTACCACCACGATCAACGGGATCAGAGCACAAAACCACCCGCCAAAGAACAGGACTGACTGCCACCACCGCCACGCGCGGACCCAACGGAATTTCCACAGATAGATCGGCACTGGCAGGTCCCCGATAGTCGGTCCGGTCTGTTGTAGAGCCGTTCCTTCTTGTGGTTGATCAGTCGATC
>NZ_MVPX01000609.1:0-2990 GCF_002043085.1 Gordonia sp. i37
CCGCCGAACAGATCCTAGAAAAAGCCAACCGTCCAACAACTTCAAACTCGCGCCACTAGGTCGGCAGAAGCCTTGAGGCGGCAAACGGGCCGGACGGACGACAAATAACGAGCAAGATCTCGAGATTCGGACGGCACCCAGACATCAATCTCGGGACGGACGCGGAGAGCGCAGCCGCTACTATTCCCAAGTCAATGATTGGCACCCTTCGACGGAACACGATTTCCACCACCCACAAGCTCCTGGCCGCTTATGCCTAGTACGACTACCGTTAAGGCCAGCGTGGCGTGCCAGGACATGGCATCAAACGACATGAACATCACAACAATACCAACAATCGGTAATAGCAATTGACCGTGATTCACCCATGCTGAGCGAACGAGCCATGCCACAAAGAGGAGAAGACCAATTAGCCCGCTGGCAATCATAGTTGTAACGAACTGGTTGTCCACTGCCGAAAACCGACCTCCGAGTATTGCAGTGATGACTTTTCCTTCAGCTTTGTACCCCGAACCGAATAAGAGGCGGAGAAGCGGCTGATCAAAGAGTGCTGGCAGTGACGCTATGACCCGTGATCGATGAGTATACGAACCTGAGGCCAGTAATGAGTCGATTCCCAACGCTTCATGAAGTTTTTGCGATCCGATTAACTGGTACCCTAGGTAAAGCACGACCGCAGTGAATACGGAAGCAACCACCGATCGACGGTATACGGCAATTACAAACACAACCGCGACCGCGACTAGGGCGCTGCGCGCCCCCGCGAGGAGGCATCCGCCAATAGCTAGGCCGCATACTATCCAACGCACCCGCCAATCGAGCTGATCGCTAAACGCCAGAGTAAAAGCGAATGCGACCACAAAGAAAAAGGCCATTGGCAGCGGATGCCCTAGCGTGCCCGTTCCACGAAGTAGGCCGGGAAAAATGTTTGATTGAAGGTAGTCGGGTATTAATCCGTCAGATGTCCATTGCCTGCCACCCATCGATAAGCGCCAGATGGGCGAGTGCGAATAAAACACCTCCCGTATGGATATGACAACTTGTAATGCAACAAAAGTGGCCAACCCGGCATATATCACCATTGGCTCAGCGTGGATCAGGTTTCCGCTCACAAGGAAAACCGTGACGGATATTACTAGAAAGATTACGAGCTGAACGATCTGCGAGTTGGAACCTACAGCTAAGGTCGACACAAGCGAGGCACCGAGGGCACCGAGGGCTAGTTCCGTGCCTCGCTGAAGTGTGATGTGGCCGTCTAGCGCCAAGAAAAACAGACCGGCAAGACTTGCCAGAGGTATGAGTACGACAGACTCTCCAAGTGCAATGATCGGGAAGGCGCCCAATGAGGAAATGATAAGGATTAGAACCCCTGCTGATCGCCATGATCGCGGAATCGTGAGTGATGCACACATGATCATCGCCGCCACAACTGCGACCCCGAGTTGAGAGTGCGATTTGGCACAGCAAAATGCGACCAGGACAGGTATCCCTGCGCACACAGCTCCACCATAGAGCGAAGACCGACTGCCCCGATGTAGGGGACGACGCGATCCCGTTGAGATTGCCATGAGACACATCATCCCCTACCTACCACGAGAAGCGCGCGCCATGGTGCTCTGAACCCACGAATGACGCCCAAAGTGAGTCGACTGTGCGCGATCGGTACCGACCGTCCGCCAGTACAGCCATTGGGAACACGGTCTCGAGGTTCGGCGCCTGGGGCGCCTCACACCTCGACCAACGGAGGGGTCGGCTCAGCGGGATCGACTCGACCATCGGAGGGCGCCGCACTCTGGTGGAGCACGGCGACGGCCCTCTACTGTGAGTGCTCGTGGACACCCTCGGACTTGGCACCAACCGCACGGCCCGACTCCTCGCCGGTTCGGTGTGGACCCAACTCACTCCCCTCATCGCCTCTCGGCAGCACTCGGTGACCGCGGCCATCGCCTACGTGGGCGCCGACGCCCACACCCACCTTCCGCTGCGGTCCGGATCGTCGATCATCGTCGACGCCACGGTCCGGGCCGTGGAGCAACAGTCGACCAATCCGCACTCGTTGCTGGCCTGGCTCAAGGCCGACGTGCGGGTGTATTCGCTGCCGCATCTGCACGCCAAGATGCTGCTGTGTGAGGCCACCGACGACTCCGATGCCTTCGTGGCCATCGGATCGGCGAACGTCTCGCACCGCTCGCACGCCGTGCTGCAGGAGGCCGTCGTGCTGACCGACAGTCCCGATACGGTCGACGAAGCGCGCTCGTGCCTCGTCGACTGGAAACAGCGGGCCACACCGCTGACGATCGCCCGGGTCCGCGAGCTGTGCGACATCTTCGATCAGTCGACCGTGACCCTGCCGAACGACGAGGAACAGCCCGACGAGCAGGCGCCCGAGGAGCACACCCACGAGGTCCACCAATGGCCTCGCCCGTCGAAACTGTTCGTCACCCAGGTCTCGGCGGCCGACGACATGTCTGCCGAAGCCGAGTTCGAGCGCGACCTGCTGATCGAAAAGCACGACGCGACAACCGAAGAGAACGCCGTTGTCGGCAAGCCCTATGTCGCGGTGTTCTGGAACGACGGCGACCGCCAAACAACACAAGACGTCTACGCCGAAGGCAACCACGTGGTGCTGGTGTGGAAGGTCCGCGGCCGGGCGAAACGGCGCTGCAGCGCATCCGAACCCGGGCAGATGATCCACAAGTGGATCGACTACGACGCCTCACCCGCGCGCACCTACTACTACGTCCTCGCACCGCGCTCGACGGCGGAAGTGACTTACGGCGACATCGCCGACGGACTCGACGCCATCGGCGTCACGCTCGACGACGACATCGGGTATCTGCGCCGCAGCGTTATCGACGCGATCCTGGCGCAGTGGCCGGATCTGGAATTCATCAACAGATGAGGGCCGGGTTGACGTGAAAGCGGGTCGGCAGAGCAACTGTGCTCTGCCGACCCGCGCCACGTTGCGTCGTCAGTCCTCGCGGCTCCGC
>NZ_MVPX01000061.1:0-8503 GCF_002043085.1 Gordonia sp. i37
CCCCCCCCGCCGCCAAGCAGGCGCTCGCCGACGCGGCCGAACGGCACACCGCCGCCGGCTCGCAGATAGACCAGGCCACCAGCCCCGCACAGGCCCGACTCGCCAAACAGACCGCCATCGAGGGCCTCTACTACATCCGCGCCGCACGGACCGCGATGGGCATGGACCCCGGACCGGCGATCCCCGAACTCGACGGACAGAAGAGTGCGGGCCAGGTCACCGAGAACCGTGAGATCGACTTCGAAGGCCGCACCGTGCAGGCCTCGCCCGCACCGTCGCCGACCACCCCGAACTACTACCCGGGTGGCCGAGTCGCCGGCCGACCGGTACCAGCCGGCTGGTACTCCGAACCGTGGTGGAAGCCCGCGCTCGTCGCCGGAGCGTGGGGTGTCGGCTCGATGTTCCTGTTCTCGGCACTGTTCTCCGGTATGGCCGGGGTCAACTACGACGCGGCCGCCTTCGAGAACGGCGTCGGCGACGGCACCGACGCCGGAGCCCTCGATGCCGGGGATTACGGCGATGGGGGCTACGGCGATGGAGGCGGGGGCGACATGGGTGGCGGCGACGCCGGGGGCGACATGGGCGGTGGTGACTACGGCGGCGGTTTCGGTGACTTCGGTGGCGGCAACGACTTCGGGGGTGGCGGGGACTTCGGCGGCGGGGATTTCGGCGGGTTCTGACCGCGAATCACCCATGCGCCCAACTCTTCCGGGCTGATCCCGCGGGGTTCCTCCTGGCCGAAACGTCTGCGGCCGAACATCTGCGGCCGATCGCTATTCGGTGAAGCCCTCCAACACCGCACGGCTGCCCGACAACCCGAGTCGGGTGGCCCCGGCAGCGATGAGTTCGGCGGCGAAGCGTGCATCGCGGATTCCGCCGGATGCCTTCACCCCGACCCGGGCCGGCACGGCGGCCCGCATGATCTCCACTGCCCGCACACTCGCGCCGCCGGCCGGATGGAACCCGGTCGAGGTCTTGACGAAGCTCGCCCCAGCGCGGGCCGCGTGCGCGCAGACCTCGGTCAGGGTGTCCTCGCCGGCGAGGTCGAGCAGCGCCGCCGACTCGACGATCACCTTGAGGACCGTCTCGTCGCCGACGGCCTCACGCACGGTGAGCACGTCGGCGAAGACCTCGTCGAATCGCTGATCCAGCGCGGCGCCGACGTCGATGACCATGTCGACCTCGTCGGCACCGGAGTCCACGGCCAGGCGCGCCTCGGCGGCCTTGACCAGCGAATGGTGCTTGCCCGACGGGAAGCCGGCGACAACACAGGACTTCTGGTCACCGGTATCGATCGGCAGCATGGACGGCGACAGGCAGACCGCGTAGACGCCGAGCTCCGCGGCCTCGGCGATGGTGGCCTCGGCGTCGGCGCGGGTGGCCTCGGGCTTGAGCAGGGTGTGGTCGACGAGGGCCGCGACATCGGCTCGGCGTAGGTCGGTGATCGTCACACAGACGAGCTTGGCACACTGAAGGACCGTGACCACCCCCGCCACCGCTGTCCCATCCAGCTCAGTCCCCGCCACCTCGGTCCCCGCCACCGACGCCTCCGGTGCCGACCGTCGCTATGTGCTCACCCTCGGCTGCCCCGACCAGACCGGGATCGTCGCGCGGATCTCGAGCTTCCTCGCCGAGATCGGCGGCTGGATCACCGAGGCCGCCTACCACTCCGACGAGGACTCCGGATGGTTCTTCACCAGGCAGGCCGTCCGCGCCGACACGGTGACGATCCCCCTCGACGAGGTGCGCGCCCGATTCGCGGGCATCGCTGCCGAATGGGGACCGCAGACCGAGTGGAAGGTCACCGACACCGGCGAGGAGAAATCGGTGGTGCTGCTCGTCAGCAAGGAAAGCCATTGCCTCACCGACCTACTCGGTCGCGCCGACCGTGGTGAACTGCCGGCGACGGTGTCCGCGGTCATCGGCAACCATCCCGACCTCGGCGGACTGACCGAACGCTTCGGGGTGCCGTTTCATCACGTGCCGTTCACCGGACCCGACGGGAAGTCCGGTGCGCGCGCCAAACGAGCAGCCTTCGACCGGGTCGAGGAGATCGTCGACAGCCACACCCCCGACGCGGTGGTGCTCGCCCGCTTCATGCAGATCCTGCCGCCCGAACTGTGCGAGGCGTGGGCCGGGCGCGCGATCAACATCCACCACAGCTTCTTGCCCAGCTTCATCGGCGCCCGGCCGTACCACCAGGCGTTCGCCCGCGGTGTCAAGCTGATCGGCGCGACCTGTCATTACGTGACCGCCGACCTCGACGCCGGCCCGATCATCGAGCAGGACGTCACCCGGATCGACCACTCCGACAGCGTGCGCGACATGGTCCGGCAGGGCCGCGACATCGAAACCCTGGTCCTGGCACGGGGTTTGCGGTGGCATCTCGAGGATCGAGTACTGGTGCACGGCCGCAAGACCGTGGTGTTCAGCTGATACCGGTGTTCAGCTGACAGCGATGTTCAACTGACGGCGATGTTCAGCCGGCCACCCGGCTCTCGAGCGCCCGCCGGGTGTCCTCCTCGATGAGGTCGGCGTTGATCATCGCGCCGCACTGCACCCCGGCCGCCGCCGAGGCCCCGACCATCGCTGCGAGATCCACGGAATTGCCTGCCGCCCAGACCCCGTCGATCGGGGTTCGTCCGGTCCGGTCGGCGGGGATGATGCTGCCCATCGGGTTGTCCTCGAGTGTGCCACCGAGCGAGGTGTAGATCTCGCCTCGGGCACGCATTCGTGGTGCGACGACGAGTGCATCGAGCTCCAGCTCGCGTCCGTCGTCGAACAGCACTGCGCGCAAACGGTTGTCGGCGTCGGCATCAACCCGCGCCACCGGTCCGCCGATGATCTCGATCCCGCGTACCTCGGCCTGCAACCGCTGTTCCGGGGTGAATGGTGGCATGCCGTGATCGATGAGGGTGATGTGGGAGGTCAACTGGGAGAACAGCATTGCCTGGTGCATGGCCATCGGCCCGGTGCCGAGGACGCCGACCCGCCGACCGCGTACCTCGTAGCCGTGACAGAACGGGCAGTGGAGCACGTCGCGGCCCCAGAGTTCGGCGAGCCCGGCGACGTCGGGGAGTTCGTCGACGAGTCCGGTCGCGATCAGCAGTCGGCGGGCGACGGCGGTGGGCCCGCCGGTGCTGTGCACCTCGAAAGCGCCGGTGCTCTGCACCTCGAAAGCGTTGTCGGCCCGGTGTTCTGGGCGCACCACGGCGGTAACGGTGCCCTCGCGGATGGTCGCGCCGTATCCGATGGCCTCCGCGCGTCCGGCGCGCAGCAGTTCGGTCGGGGCGATGCCCTCCCGGCCGAGGAGGTTGTGCGCACCGGCGGCGGGTGCGTTGCGGGGTGCGCCGGCGTCGATGACGACGACCGTGCGCAGTGACCGCGCGAGGGTGACCGCAGCGGACAGCCCGGCTGCGCCGCCGCCGATGATGGCCACGTCGACGGTCTCGGTTGCCGTGGTGGTCATGAGATCTCCTGGTTCGCTTCGGTGGTCGATGCGGGCACGGTCGCGATCCAGATCGTGCGGGCGGCCCGTACGGCGACGTCCGGGCGGTGGCGCAGGGAGGTGGGTCCGTCGCCGAGTAACTCGTCGAGGGTGGCCGCGTCGGTGTCGGTGAGGTCGTCGGCGAGTCCGGTGCGCACCCGGGAGAGCCATGCCTGCGCGTAGGCGCGGGTGAGTTCGGTGGGTTCGGGAACGTCGATTCTCACGGTGTGCCGTGTGCGCATCTCGAATCCGGCGGCGGTGATCGTGTCGGTCCAGTCGGGAAAGCTGTTGGCGCCCTTGGCCCGCATGAGCTCCTCGATCCGTTCATTGAGGTCGTTGTGCGGTGTCTCGGTCTGCAGGAATCGGGGCTGATGCGGCATCTCGATGACCGCCAGCACGCCGCCCGGCCGCAGATGGCTGCGTGTGGTGCGCAGGAAGGCGGCGGGGTCGGTGACGTGATGCAGCGACGCCGACGCCCACACGACGTCGGCGGCCCCGACGCTCGCCGGCCAGCCGTCGTCGAGGTCGGCGGTCACCGTCCGCACGGTGCCCGGTCCGGCGGCGTCGATGCGTGCGGTCATCTCGGGGGAGCCGTCGATGGCGACGATCTCGGCGTCCCCGAAGGCCGCTGCGAGGGCGCGGGTGCCGACCCCGGTACCGGCGCCGGCGTCGACGATCACCTCGATGGGCCGGGTGGTCTCGGTGCGGATGAGGGAGATCGCCTCGTCGAGGTAGGTGCCGGTGACCGCGGCGTCGAGTTCGAGCAGATCGCCGATGTCGGTGCCGTCATGATCGTGTGCCCCATGATCATGTGTCCCGTGCGAGTGCCGTCCGTGGTGCCGATGATCTGATCCGTGCGTGCTGGTCATGATGTCGAGGCTAGCGAGCTGATGCGCAAGGGGCATACCATCTTGCCCATGGAGCAAGAAATCGATGCGGTGGTCCGTCAGCGCATCCGCGCGATGCGCGTCGCCAAGGGGTGGACCTTGGATTCGCTGGCACATCGCTGTCACCTGAGTCCGTCGACGCTGAGCCGGATCGAGACCGGACATCGGCGGGTCGCGCTCGATCAGCTCGTCCCGATCGCCCGCGCGCTGGGCACCTCACTCGATGTCCTGGTCGAGCCGGTCGGCGACGCCGACGTGGTGATCCGTCCCGAACCCCACTCCAACGAGGGCATCACGGTGTGGCCTTTGTCACGTGACAACACCCCGGCCGGTGTGACCGTGGCAAAGATGCGACTCGACGAATCGGTTCGGGACGCCGCCCGCGAGCTGCGGGTGCACCCCGGACATGAGTGGTTCACGGTGCTCAGCGGCACGATCCGGCTCCGGCTCGGCGAACGGACGATCATCATTCCCGCAGGCCACGCCGCCGAGTTCGCATGCACGGTCCCGCATTCGTTGGCCCCCGACGACGGACCCGCGGAGGTCCTCTCGATCTTCGACCACGACGGTGAGCGCGCCCATCTGCGTGGGTCGCCGGCGTCGCCGGCATCGCTGTCTTGACCGAATCACAGCAGGCAGAGAGCCGTTCATCAGCCGGTCTCGGTACCCTGGTCCCGACATGAACACGCAGCCGACACCCAGCCGACGCACCGTTCTCGCGGCGGCAGGCATCGCCACCGCGGGCCTCGTGGCCGCCGCCTGTGGACGATCCGACGACACCACCTCCGCCCAGAAGTCGAAGCAGCCGACCGTCAAGGTCACCTACACACCTGCACTCGACGATCCCGCCGCGCCCAATCCGACCGCCAAGGTCGAGGTCAAGGCGTCGGGCGGCACGCTGAACCCCGACGTCAAACTGGTCAACGCCAGCGGCAAGGCGGTCACCGGCACGCTCTCCGACGATCGCACCACCTTCACCGTCAACGAGGTTCTCGGCTACGGCACCACCTACACCTGGCAAGGCAGTGCCGTCGGGCAGGACCGACTGACGGTGCCGGTCAAGGGGTCGTTCACCACCCTCGATCCCAAGCAACAACTCAACGTCGTCGTCAACATCGCCGACGGGCAGGAAGTCGGCATCGCCGCACCGCTGATCCTCAAGTTCGACGGGACCGTCGACGACAAGGAAGCCGTCGAGCGCGCACTCACCCTGACCACCACACCCCCCGCGGAGGGCAGTTGGGCCTGGCTCGGCGAGGACAACGGGTCACGCGTGCACTGGCGCTCCAAGGAGTACCTCACCCCGGGCACCAAGATCCACATGTCGGCCAAGCTGTACGGGCTCGATCACGGCGGCGGGGCATACGGTGCCGCCGACGTCACCAGCGACTACACCGTCGGCCGCTCGCAGATCGTCAAAGCAGACGCGCCCAGCCACCAGATCGTGGTGGTCCGTGACGGATCGACGCTGATGACCTTGCCCTGCAGCTACGGCGAAGGCGACGTCGACCGCAACGTGACCCGCTCGGGTATCCACGTGGTCAGCGAGAAGTACGAGGACTTCTACATGTCCAACCCGGCAGCGGGGTACTTCAACGTCCACGAACGCTGGGCGGTGCGTATCTCCAACAACGGCGAGTTCATCCACGCCAACCCCGAAACCGTTGGCGTGCAGGGTTCGTCGAATGTGACGAACGGCTGCATCAACCTGTCGCTGGACAACGCGCAGCAGTACTTCACCACCGCGATCTACGGTGACCCCGTCGAGGTGACCGGCACCCGGATCGATCTGTCCGAGGCCGACGGCGACATCTTCGACTGGACCTACGACTGGGACACCTGGAAGTCGATGTCGGCGATCAAGGGCACCCCGCAGTCGGCGTCGGTACCGGCGACCCCGAGTGGTGCACCCTCGTCGGTGAGCGCCCCGAACTGAGGGCCCGGAGCGGCCCCGCCTAGCCGGTCTTGATGTTGCGCCGCGCCGAGGCCTGATCACGCGGTTTGAGCACGATCTGATCGAGATTCACGTGCGGCGGCCGGGACGCGACGAAGCCGATGACCTCGGCGACATCGTCGGCGGTCAGCGGCGTCAGGCCTTGGTAGACGGCGTCGGCGCGTTCCTTGTCGCCCTCGAAACGCACCAGCGAGAAATCGGTTTCGACCATGCCGGGCGCGATCTCGGTGAGCCGGATCGGCTTGCCGAGCAATTCGTAGCGCAACGTCCGATGCAACACTCCCTGAGCATGTTTCGCCGAGGTATAGCCGGCGCCGTTGTCGTAGGCCTCCAGGGCGGCGACCGAGGTGATGGTGACGATCAGTCCGTCGCCGGAGGCTTCGAGCGCCGGGAGCAGTGCCTTGGTCATCCGTAGCGTCCCCAGAACGTTGGTCTCCCACATCCAGCGCCAGTCGTCGAGGTCGGCGGTGGCCACCGGGTCGAGGCCTTTCGCGCCGCCGGCGTTGTTGACGAGTACGTGCACCGAATCCAGGCCGTCGACGAATCGGGCCACCGACTCCTCGTCGGTGACGTCGAGTTGCTTTCCGGTACCGCCGATCTCGGCGGCCAGCGCCTGAACCCGATCGACCCGGCGGGCGCCGAGGACCACGTGGAAGCCCTGTGCGGCAAGGGCGCGGGCGGTGGCCGCGCCGATTCCGGAACTCGCACCGGTGACGACGGCGACGCGGGTGACCTCGGAGGCGGTGGACTCACTCATGATCGTGAGTTTACGTGCCGAGCCGGGTGGGGCCTGCGCCCCGGGCCCGGCACTGAATCCCGGACTGGGTCTCGACGCCGATCGGGGTGCGCCCGCCGACGGCGATGCTAGATTCTCCAGTCATGCACACGGTCATCCCGGCGACACTCGGTGTCGGGACGACCCCCGCGGCGCAGGTGTTGCAGCGCATCCGGGTCGGTGCGCCGATCACCCGCGACACCCTCGCCGCGGAGACCGGACTGTCCCCGGCGACCATCAACCGCCAGGTGACCGCGCTGACCGAACTGGGTTTCGTCGTCGAACGCCGCGACCTCGTCCATGCCGGCAGCATCGGTCGGCCCAAGCATCCCCTGACCCTCGACCGCGACAGCCTTTGCGTCGCGGGGATGCACATCGGCGCCCGACGGACCCTGCTGGCCATCGCCGACCTCGGTGGGCGCACCCTCTACAGCCACGCCGTACTGACCCCGCACGACGATCCGCACGCGTCGGCGGCCGAACTCTGTCACGCCCTGCGGGAACTCGCCGACCGATTCTCCGGGCGCCGCCTGCTGTGGGGCGGGGTCGCACTCGGCGGGCGCGTCGAGCGCGCCGGCGGTGTGGTCGATCATCCCGTCCTCGGCTGGCGCAATGTCCCCGTTGGAGCGCAACTCGCCGAGGCACTCGGCGTGCCGGTGTCGGTGTGCGAGCATCTGCAGGCCATGGCGGCAGCCGAACTGTTGCTGAGTTCGGCTCGCAGCAGCGCGAATACGGGACTTTTCTTCTACGCGCGCGAAACCACGGGCATGGCCCTGACCGTCGGCGGGCAGGTGGTGGTCCCCGACCGCGGGGCCGGCACGATCGCCCACATCGGTGTCGACGCCCCGACGCTGTGCGGGGGTGCGGCCACCCTGCAGGACGTGATCGGTGTCGACGTCGCACGCCGCGCCGCGCAGCGCCTCGGCGTCTCACCGGACGCGTCGGTGATCACCGACGAACGCGCCCGCATCCTCGGGGAGGTGGTCGCCGTCTTCCGTGACGCGGTCAATCCCGACGAGGTGATCGTCGCCGGTGATGCGTTCGCCGCGCATCCGCAGGGGCTCGGACCGGTGCAGGCGGCTTTCGACTCCGCATCCAGGATCGGTTGGCCGCTGGAGCTCACGGCGTCGCGGTTCGGGTTGTCGGTCCAGGAGAGTGCGGCAATCGTGGTGGCGCTCAGCGTGATCTACGCCGACCCGGTCGCGGCGATGACCCACTGTCGCGCCCGGCCGTAGCGTAGCGGGCGCCAGTGACGCAGAGTCCGGCGTTTTGCCCTACCGTGACAGGCATGACGATCCCCCCTCGCGACGTTGCCGCGACCATGTCCATTTCCGTCACCGCACCCACCGAGATCGAGATGCAGATCGCGGTGGCCCGCATGCCCGGGCTGTCCCTCGACG
>NZ_MVPX01000610.1:0-1070 GCF_002043085.1 Gordonia sp. i37
CAGTTGCGGTTCAAACACTCGTCGCGCAACCGGTTGTTGAACGACTCGATGAACCCGTTGTTCCACGGTGTGCCGGGCGGAATGTAGGAGATCCCGACCGACCCTGCACAGAACGCCTGCAGGGCTTCTGAGATGAACTCAGGGCCGTTGTCCATGCGCAGCACCATCGGCGGGCCACCCCAGATCGCGAACGTCTTCTCCAACTCCTCGATCAACCGCTCAGCCGGAATCGAGCGGTCCACGATGTTCAGCAACGACATCCGGGTGTGTTCGTCAACCATGGACGCGATCTTGATCTTCTTCCCATCCACGGTGGAATCGAACTGAAAGTCCAATGCCCACACCACTTTCGGTGCGTCCGCGACAACGACCGGGACCGATGACTGGCCGGCGCGTTTGCGGCGCGGAGCGCGCCGCACTTGCAGGCCCTCTTCTTTCCACAACCGGTGCACTTTCTTCTTGTTGATCTCGATGCCGTCGTCGAAGCGCAGGTGTGCCCACGCCCGGCGGAACCCGTGCCGGGGGTTCTTGCGGGCATACGTGCGTAGCTGCTCGCGCAGTGCGGCGTCGGGGTCGGCCGGGGTGTGCGCTTGCGGCAGCCGTCGATAGGCGGAACGGGAAAGCCCAACTACCTTGCACGCCATGCGTTCTGACATGTTCTTGACGTCCTTGAGCATGTCGATGGCGGCGCGTTTGGCGGTCGGGCTCAGAATTTTCCCTTGGCGATCTCCCGCAGCGCGTCTTTCTCGAGTTCGGCATCGGCGAGCAGCCGCTTGAGTCGGCTGTTCTGCTCGCGCAGCTCTTTGAGTTCCTTCGCGGCGTCGCCGTCCATACCGCCGTACTGGCGGCGCCAGTTGTACAAGGTGGCCGCCGACACCTCGAGATCGGCGGCGATCTCCTCGCCGGTCTTGCCTTCGGCGGCCAACTCGTCGGCCCGGCGCAATTTGCGCACGATGTCCTCCGCCGAGTGACGCTTGCGTCCTGCCATGTTCTTCATCGTCCCTTCTCCGCCCTCATCAGGGCAATCAGGACTCTAAAACAACCCGGACCGGCTCACGGGGGACACGCCA
>NZ_MVPX01000611.1:0-1599 GCF_002043085.1 Gordonia sp. i37
CGTGCTGCTCCCATACCGACATTCTCCTGGTGAGATCACGGTCTCCACCAGACCCAGGACGGTTCAGTGTGATTAGACTTCTCCACCACACCTTTGCGGTTACCCCGACGGGGTGGGCACACCTGCACTGACACCCCGTAGTGTTTGGCAACGCCGGCGAACTCGGCAGTCAACGCACCGGTCGAGGGGTGACATACCGTGGCCATCCGGTCAAAGCGCCACGACTTGGTGACCCCACCGAGTCGGCGGGTGATGCGGTCGATACCGGCGATCACCTGTGGTCGGGTCATATCCGGGGCCAGATAGCCGCGCCACTTGCCGGAATGCGCCAATGATCCGACAAGTAGATATGCTGTTGAACCCCAACCCCATTCGTCTGGTGGGTTCGGCAACTCCACCCAATCCCATTGGGTCTCTTCACCCGGCGGGTGCTCGATGATCGCATTCGCCCGTTCAGTCACCTGGGCGCAGTCCTCGCACTTCGGTCGCAGACCGCGGGCTCGAATCTGACGGGTGAGCGTCTGGTAGGACTGGGTGTAACCGAGATTCTCCAGTTCGTCGCACAGCGCGCGCGACCACAGGTGCGGATCCTCGCCCAGCCTGGCCGTCACGTAGGCCAGGAACGGTTCGAACGGATCGGTCTCCGGCTTCTTTCGTTCACCCTGTCATTTGCCACGGCTATGGGACCACGTGTTTGCCATGAGCATGGGACCACCGTGGCGCGTTATTGAGGATGCTCGTTGTGGTGTCGGCCGTCAATACGGGGGCGGTGGCGTTGTCGGTAGGACGGGCCTTCGATGACGAGAGTGTGGGCGCGTGAGGTGAGCCGGTCGATGGCTGATTGAGCGAGCAGGGCGTCGGCGGTCATGGTGAGCCATTCGGCGGGCTCGCGGTTGGAGGTGATGATGGTGGTCTTGGTTTGGCGTTCAACGACGAGTTCGTAGAAGTCGTTGGTTTCGGTGGCGTCGAGCGCGCGGAGTGCGAAGTCGTCGATGATCAGGATGTCGACGGCGGCGAGGCGGCGGAGTTCGGCGTCGACGCTGTTGTCGAGGCGGGCGGCTTTGAGGCGGTGAAACAGTTTGTCCGCACGCCCGAACACGACAGAGCGTCGGCGTCCGATAGCCATGTGGCCCAGTGCGTTAGCCAAATGGGTTTTGCCTACTCCGACGGGGCCCAGGAGGATGACGGAGTGTCCGGCGTCGAGGAACCGCAACGCGATCAGATCATCGAGGAGGGTGCGGTCATACCGCAGGTCGTCGGTGGCTTCCCAGTTCTCGATGCGCATGGCGGGGTTGAGGCCGGCTTTGGCTGATCGTCGTGCCGCTGAGCTGGATTCGCGTCGGGAGACTTCATCGGCGAGCAGTTGTTCGAGGAACCCGAGGTGCGAGGTCTTGTGCTGTCGGGCCAGAGCGGCGCGGGCGGGCAGCGTGTCGGCGAGCGCACCGAGTTTCAGTGTTTTGAGCAGCCGATCATGTCGGCGCCGAGCGGTTCGGGAGTCACGGGTCGGGTGGTCATCAGTTGTCCTGACTGTCTGATCCGTCCCGGTGTTTCCGGAGGGTTCGTCTCAAGGGAGAATGAAACCTATGGCAGTGGCAGGAT
>NZ_MVPX01000612.1:0-1244 GCF_002043085.1 Gordonia sp. i37
ACGTTCACCGATCCGGATGCCGACGCTGCCGCGATCGCAGCCATGTCGCGCGATGAGCTCACCGAGACCGGTCCGGACCTGCTCCGCGAGTCCCGCAAACATGAAGCGCGCGCGGTCCTGGCAGCCGCCGCGCTGGCCGATCGGGTGTATCGTGAGCGTTTGGCGGGCCAGTCCGAGGTCGAGGTGTGGGGCTCGGTGATCGAACATGCCGACAACCTCGCACGCGCCGAAGTCTCCTTGCAGTTCAAGGTCTCCCGCAGCAAAGCCGGCAGCTGGATAGCGCTGGCGGACCTCCTCAAAGAATTTCCGCTGATCCGCGCTGCGTATTTGAACGGTGAACTGTCCACGAATCGGGCTTCGATCATGGCGCGCGCTGCCCAGCGTGGCGGG
Organism: Gordonia sp. i37; assembly: GCF_002043085.1. Lineage (NCBI taxonomy): Bacteria > Bacillati > Actinomycetota > Actinomycetes > Mycobacteriales > Gordoniaceae > Gordonia > Gordonia sp. i37. Next base: position 391 of record NZ_MVPX01000612.1, read on the forward strand.
GATATCGACGCGGACACCGACAGCGACAGCGACAGCACCGACGGTGACGAGGCCGGGATGTCGTTCGAGGAGATCGTCCTGGATTACGGGTCCCGGGGCACCACCGACCCGGTGCTGTCGCAACAGCTCGACGCTGCGTTGATTTCAATGAACCCCGACAGTGTCATCGAGGACCGCGACACCATCACCGACCTGGTGGGACACGTGACCATCACCCCCGATGTTGCCGGGCACTCCTCTCTGGATGCGGTCGTCCCGGCCCATTACGGGGTGTTTCTCACCACCCAGATCAACGCCCTCGTTGACGAACGCACTTGCCGCAAGGACCCCCGCCGCGTGGGATCGCTGCGCGTGATCGCCCTCGGGGAGATCACCGGCGTCCCTGGAGCGCACCTCGACTGCGAATGCGGACAGGAGAATTGCGCGAAAGGCGGTGCTGCCCGTGATGAGTCGGCCGAAACACCCGCCGACGCCGACGACGCGGCAGCGTGGGACGACCTGCTACCCGAACCCGCCGATGCCGACGCTCCCGCAGTCGAGTTGGTGGAGCCGGTCGTCGAACCCGAGATCCCCGACCCCATGGATGAGCCGACCTGTGATGAGGTGCCGGTCGCGTTCGGGCGGGCCCTGGTGGTGCCCGGCGCACCCGTACTGACGGTGTTGAAGGACCCCGACGGGATTCTCGTCCCCCGGTTGCAGGGATACGGGCCGATCGATCCCGACTACGCGGCCACCCTGTCCGAGGTGGCGAAAACCATCCATTACCCCGAATCCGCGCGTGCGGCTGGTCCGTTGATCCCGCAGATCTCCGACCGGCCGCAAGCCCCGCCCGCGGATCCCACCGGACACGGCGG
>NZ_MVPX01000613.1:0-4453 GCF_002043085.1 Gordonia sp. i37
TCAGACAGGGCATTTCGTTTATCCCTCACCGACCGATCACAAGCAAATCGGTGGATCGAGGCTAAGAGCCTGAGGCACTTCTATGCATCGAAGCTGATCCGTGCCGGAGAATCGGTGGCTGTCGTCCAGGCGCGCCTCGGTCATGCGTCCCCGATGGTGACCTTGGGCACTTACACGCACCTTTGGGAGGATGCGGCGGACACAACCCGTGCGGCAGTCGACGGTTTGTTCTGACGAGTCGACATCCCACGACACGCCGACGTTGTGATCGAACATGCGTTCTGACCTGCGGTGATCAAAGTTCCGATTCACAATATCTTGGGATGCTCGGGAATGTCAGGCACTAGGTGTAGTGTCTTTTCCGGCGAAACCGGCGTGTGTGCCCTGTCGAGAGCCACCACGTGAATCAGTGCGTGGCCGACATCCCCCCGATGAAGCCAACAACAGGCACTCGGACCTCGTGACCGCGAGGTCTATTCGGCGACAGGAACATTCGGCAATGGTTGAGTTTATGACGACAGAGCAGCTTGCGGAGCGGTGGCAGGTGTCTACCCGCAACGTGAGGGACATGGCGGCGGCGGGCGAGATTCCCGCGATGAAGCTGGGCAAGCTGTGGAGGTTTCCAACGGAGCGGGTGGCGCGTTTCGAGAAGTCGGCGGTGAGCGCGTGAATCCCGACGACTGGCGCTCGGCGCTGTACAACGCAGGTGCCCCGTATGCGGTCTATCGGGTTGCGTCCCAACTGGCAGACGTGGCCGATCCCACGATGGAAGCTTCCATATCGGCCGAGAAGATCGGCAAGCGGGTCGGGATCGTGTATGGCCTGAACGGCGGTGAGACGCGGGTGCGCGCCCTGTTGCGTGACGCTGAGATTCACGGTTGGCACGAGGTTGTGGCGCATGGACGGGGTGCGCCGAATCGGTATCGGTTGACTATTGGGAGGCGTTGGGCGATGGCCGGCGAAACGGTTGCGGCGTGAACGGCGCTGAGGGCCCGTCAGACACGTGTCCGCGACACAACCCATGTCCACAGTCCCCAAGGATTCCCGGAACGCCCTACGTCGACGTGGGGGCCGTTCTGAAGGCGATGCGTGAGACCGCCGAGCAACAGATTGGAGTAGGGCATTGACAGCACCGACACGAGCGAACACCACGCGCACCGCGCATAGGCAGAAGCGCTTGACGACCGGGGTTACCGTGGACTGTCCCTGCGGAGCGACTGGCGTTCCGATGGCGTGGGGCAAAGGCGACGGGTCAGTGCACTTGTACAGGCATGTGAAGGGTGTGCCGTGGCGGGGGAAGGCTGCTCGCGGCGACAAGTGCACCGGGCCAGAGGATTTGTTCACCTTCATGCTCGCCTATTGGGGCCTGATGCTGTCCGAGGGTGATGACGGGCGTGTGCGCCGGGTGACGATCGAGGGCCGTGCCGACGAGGTGCGCGAACTGATCGCACGAGAACATGGCGGGGGCAAGGGCTGTGTCTGTGACTGTCAGCGTTGTAGATGATTCGCCCATCACCGAAGACGCCCGCGACGACGTAGCGCAAATCCCGGCCGAGCAGCTAGCTCAACTGTTCGACATTGCCGCAGCCGCCGAATATGTTGCCGAGCAGAAAGATACGAGCAGCCTGTTCAAGCTCGGTGGCTACGGAATGTTCAACCGGCCGTGGCTGTGGAAGATGCTCAAAGCGTCAACGATGGCTGATTGGATTAAGGTCGCCGCATACTGCTGGACGCATCACGGGATGGACGGGCACTGCCGGGTGCGAGGCGACTTCGGGCCGATCGTGCTCGGGAAGACCGTGACGGCATCGAATGCGAGTCGTTTGGTGAAGCGTGCTGTTCAGGAGGGGGCGCTGGGCGTCGGCTCGAATCCGAGGTGTCTGGTTGCGCCGTGGGGCGTACGGTTCCGGACTACCGCAGATGTGTACTCGTCGTGTGGCCTGCATCCGTGACGAGCGGTTGTGCGTGCTTCTATACATACATATACAGAGTTTGCGTTTATGCAGGTCAGGGCACGGTTTTGAATCACGAGATGATTCAAATTGAATCATGAGACGATTCAATCGGGTATCTATGCAGGTCACGGGGTGTTTCCGATGATGAGTATCGGGCTTTTGCTTGGGAGTTGAAATCGTCCTGATTCTGGGTGGTGTTTCGGTAACACCACCTGTGTCGTGAAAGTGCAGGTCAGAGGCGGTGGTGGGTGGTGGTGGTGTTCCCCCTATATGGGGTACCCCCATTCACCCCCTGCTGACTGATCATGTGGGTAGGGACCCGGAAGAACACGAGCAGAAGGCGGGGCTAGTGTCGCGGCGGGTATCTCGGGTGCTTACCTCTGCTTCTCCTCAGGTGGCTGATAGCAGCCGGTGCTAGATGTCTCGGATATGGGGCAAACGATGAATCTGGCGTACTCTGTTTCGACTCCCCAGGATTCTGGCTGTTTGCGTAATTCGATACTACGGGGTGATCCGCATTCCGGGCATGGTGTTGGTGAATTGAAGTCTTGCATGAAATAACCCTCCTAGGTTATTGAGGTGTTGGGAGACTTTTCCCCCTCTTCTATTGTGGACGAATTTTTCTAGTCCGCAAGGCATTGCGTCTGGGCTGCCCATATCCGGTAGCTTGTTTCGTTTCTAGGAGGCTTCTTCGGCGCTGTGGGGAGTGCTCGGGGGTGGCATTTATCGGCTTCTCAGCGGGCGGCTGTGGCTGTGGAGTTCGAGCGCGAGATAGCGAAGGCCAAGAAGGATTCCGAGGACGAACGAAAGCGTAATCAGAACAATCCTGAGTGGACTAAGGAAAATTTTCCTGACTCCGGAGGAGAGGGGCTGCAGGCTTCGGATGAGGCTGGCGACCTGTTCAACGTATCCGGCAGACTAGTACGCGAGCATGTTCGCCATGGCGGGGACTGGCGTTACGGCTTGTATGTGGCGCGATGGGTGGAGAAGGGCGCGGGGCAAGGCGAGCGAACAGACCTCTCGGAGAACTCCGAGAAGTTGTCCAAGGTTAGTGCCACCACATTCGCTAAGGATGCGGAAGTCTCAGACAAAACCGTCACCAAGTACCTGAATGCTTGGAACTATGCCGCCAAAGCAAGAGTAGTGCCACACTCCACCAGCATTAACCCCGGAAGATTCCGAGGTTTCAAACTCCCGACCGTGGAGCGCAAGGCCGCTGTTGCCGATCTAGCCGAGCACGGGTTGTCGAACAGGGCCGTCGCGGACGCGCTCAACGTATCGCGCGAGACAGTGAACCGGGATGCCAATTCACCTGACACAAATGTGTCACCTACGCGTGATCGGGTTGGTCAGGATGGGAAGACCTACACGGAACCCCGCAAACCCAAACCACCACAACCCGAACGACTATGCCAATCGGCTTAACGGAAATGTCGTTGTCTACCAAAATGATATATTTGGGGCATAATCACCAAAACCGAAAGAATGACCAAATGAACCAACAGCTTTACGAACCCGTCAATAAGCGACTGACGGGGATCACAGGCAAAAGCCAACGAGCACTTACTAACGGAATCAACACTGGCGCAATTCCCGGTGTTAAAGTCGCCGGCACCTGGCTGGTGTGCTCGCAATATGTGGATGACCTGATCAATCAGGCGCGCGTTGGCCGAAAGGCTTAACGCAAAGATTAGATTGCCGGATCGCCGTGCCCGCCTACGGATCGGTGATCTAGGCGAATTGCCCAATAGTCCTCTCGGCATTAGCTGCCCGCATTGCGGTAACGGTCCGAACGTGATGTGTGATTCGCCAATGCTGAATTTCCATACTCACCGCGTCGACCGCTGGCTGAAAATCATCAAGTATCCGCGCAGATACGCGAACAGATGGCTGTAACCACGCATTCCTGGGCCTGAGATCAATGCACAGCGAAGTTTATAGCCGTCAGGTGTCAACACGTGAAGAATCTATAAAAGGCCGTCAGAATCGAAATGACAAACCTTCTACTCCACGATAGTCGTGACAAACAAGTTTGCGAGATCAATCTCGCCACCAACCGGACAACACGAGAACGCTTCATCATTCTCAAACGTGACTCTTCTTAAACACCAATCCGCCTGCCACTAGATCAAGCCTACAAAATGGCTGACCTCATCGTGGCAATTGCTGAACAAGCAGAACGACGGGAAACCGCATGACATACATTTCCACACCAGAAACCATCTCGACCACAGGCGCCGACGCACCGCCACTACATTTCGCGAAATACAAGTTCGGAACCGGCTACCGCTTGGTGATCAACCAGGGCGGTAACGGGATCAGCTTCCCGATTGAGGACGCCGAACGTGTCGCCGCAGCTATTATCAACACCATTGGGGCGTGAGCATGGCGAGAATCCCCACCAGCCCCGACCGCCCAAGCATCCGCGTCGAGCACCCACAGACTGAACCGTCCTGGACTGGGTGGAGACCTGGTTTATGCCACCTCCGTCTCGGAGG
>NZ_MVPX01000614.1:0-2168 GCF_002043085.1 Gordonia sp. i37
CTTCACCCACCCAGCACGAGGCATACCCTACAAACTACACCCATGTAACCTTAACTGAACGGTATTGGGTCTAGACCGCCTCGGGTGTGGGTGTCGGTTCGCGCAACCCGCTCGACAGGGCCAGCGCGAGGACCGGGATGCAGCCGAGCACGACGAACACGGCCTGCGTGCCCCACCGGTCGGCGACGATGCCCAACAACGGCATGAACAGACCGCCGGCACTGACCGCGAGTCCCAGGGTGACACCGGCCGCGGTGCCGGGGCGGTTGGGCAGATAGTCCTGGCCCAGCTTCACCAGCACGGCGAACGGGATGTTGGTCACCAGGCCGACCACGAAGACCAGGGGCAGGGCCGCGATCTGATGGCCGCACGCGAGCATGGCGAACAAGGCGGGGATCAGCGCGATGTTGCCGATCTGCACGGTGCGCACCATCCCGACGCGGTCGCCGAGCCGGCCGCCGGCCAGCGTGCCGAACACCCCGCCCACCAATTGCAGCGTGAGGGCAAGTCCCGCAATCGAACTCGATGCACCGAGGTATCGGATCCAATACAGCGCGATAAAGGTGTTGACGCCGAAGGAGATCGTCGAGCGGACCACTTCGACGGCGGTCAAGGTGCCGAACATGCCCCAGCGGTCGACTCCGCCGCGGGCGATCCGCGCGGCGGGATGTACCACCGTTCGGCGTTGATGGCGCCAGAGGATGTATCCCATCACCACCGCCGGGCCGATGAACACCGCGGTCGCACCGACACCCCACGCATCGAGTGCCGGGGTGGCCAGGGCGGGCGCCAGGAAGAAGCCGACGCTGCCGCCGGCGGCGAACAGGCTCATCGCGCTCGCGCTGTCGCCCGCGGCGCTCCGGGCGTCGCGCCCGGCGGGTGGATGGAACATCGCCACACCGAAGCCGGAGATCAGCAGCAGCATCCAGACCAGGGCATACGAGCCCGCGAGACCGGCGAGTCCGGCACCCAGCCCGGCCACGACCATTCCGACCGGCGACATCCACCGCAGCCGATGGCGGTCGGCCAGTAGCCCGACGAGGACCTGTGGCAGTGCACTGCCGAGCGTCGCGGCAAGCGCGAGACCCGAGGCGCCGACGTAGGAGTAGTGCCGCTCCAGCACGAAGAACGGCACGGCGGCCGGTACCAGGCCCTGATAGAAGTCGTCGACCGCATGGGCGGTGGCCCAGATCCGCATGCGCTGCCATGACGACCCGGCGGGTCGGCGAGATCCCGGCGGAGTCGACTCGACGGCGGTGTCCTCGATGCTCATGGTTCCATCGTGGTTCGTCGCCGTGGTGCAGTCTTCCGATATTCTGTCGGTTCATGTCGGAAAACAGCCAGCACGAGGATGTGGTGACCCAGTCGTCGTCACGTGCGGCAGGGGAGATCGTCGAACGCCATCGGCACACCGACGACCAGCTCATCTACGTCAGTCGCGGGGTGATCGCCGTTGCCACCGATGAAGGGGGATGGGTGGCGTCGTCGAATCGCGCGGTGTGGATTCCCGCCGAGACCTGGCACCAGCACCGATTCCACGGGTTCAGCCGGTTTCACACCGTGGGTTTCGCCGCCGTCGAACGAGTCCTCGACGCGGACGGCCCCGCGGTGATCTCGGTGACGCCGTTGGTGCGGGAGCTGGTGATCGCGGCCGCGGAGGACGTCCGCGGAGCCGACGAACTGTCCCGGATCCTCGCCGTGCTGCGCGATCAGTTGCGCCGCGTGCCCCAGGAGCCGGTCTCGTTGCCCACACCCCGCGACGATCGCCTCGCACGTGCGTGCGACCTGGTGCTCGCCGACCTCTCGGTGCCTCGCCCGCTGGGTGACCTCGCGGCGGCCGCGGGGGCAGGCGAACGCACGCTTGCGCGACTGTTCCACGACGAGATGGGGATGACATATCCGCAGTGGCGCACCAACATCCGGGTGTATCAGGCGATGATCGCGCTCGCCGAGGGGCGCTCGATCACCGCGACCGCGCACGACTGCGGGTGGGCCACCCCGAGTGCCTTCATCTCGGCCTTCCGACAGGTGACCGGCCGGACCCCGCGCGCCTACCAGATCGAGACGGTCCCGGTGCGTTCCTGACCGGTCGGGGTTCTCCACCGCCGGAATCCCTCGGTCGCAATCCCTGTGGGACAAGAGTTTCGGCCACAACGCCATCGGCCACC
>NZ_MVPX01000615.1:0-4014 GCF_002043085.1 Gordonia sp. i37
CCATCACCGGCCTGAACATGCTCAACACCTTTCATCACACCTCAAAAGCCGATCGGTGGATCGAGGCTAAGCAGCGATAGGGTCTTACCCGTGCGCGCCAACATTCACCACCGCGGTGCTTAGATTCCCGGTGGAGACCCCGATGACGCAGCCAACGAACGGCTCCTCGAATGGGTCAGCGACAACGCCGACCACCTTGAGCAGCGACTGACTCTCTTGCAAAATGCCAGGCTCCCCACCGATGGCCACCCGGTAATCCGCGCCCTCTCCGCGGCTGGCACCGTCAGCTCCTATCGCAGCCATTCTGGGCGGACCGCTGGACCGGTACTTGCAGTGTGGCTCGACGAGAGCACGATGCGCGAAGCGATCACGTCCACTCCTGACGGCCAGGTCCTTGTCTGCCTCGAATGGCATGAGTCTTTTGCCGGCTGGGCCTGCGCCGTCGAGGCGTTCAACGCGCGAACTGGCGACACCGAGCGGCCTCTCGAAACCTAGATTGACGGATTGACAGGAATCGCTGCTACGTGTAACACTGGTGCAGGCGGAAGAGTTATGTCCAAAGATGGATTCCCTCAGACAGTGTCTGGGGGTTTTTTTATGCCCTGACCTGCGCCAATTTGCGACACGTATCCCGTCACTATGTCCCCAAACTGTTGCAGTGTCACACTTGGTGACGCCGGGCGACCGCGGCCGGGAATCACCATCGAGTAGTCGCACCGGTAGGGGAGGGGCTATGGACCAGTCGCGACTGGTTACCGCTATTGAAGCCACAGCGCTGGTCGGGGTGGCGCCAGAGACTGTCCGCCAATGGGCGTCGCGCGGCTATCTGAGCAAGCAGGGGATGCGCGGTCGAGCCGCACTCTACGACATTGACGATCTCCGCAGAGTTCGAGCGCACACCAGGACTCGGCGCAACGTTGCTCCCGCGTTTCCTCAGCTCGACATACCCGCGACCTACCACAACCGCGAAATAACCACCACCGAAGTCGCCCGGCTTCTCGGCGTCGCACCCTCGACGGTCCGCGCCTGGGTCGATCGAGGACATCTCGCCCCAAGCCGACGCGCGGGACGCAACAACATGTTCCGGGTAGGAAACGTCGTCGCCATCCATCGGGCGCGCACCGAACGGCACATCTGGATCTGAACTCGTAACTTCGGCGCACGGGACCCTGACGCGCTCGTGCCCTCACCGGACTCCGCAAGGGAGTCGACACACAAGGCTCCGCAGCGCCCTCGCTGCGGTGCTTGCCGCCGGCGATCTCGTCGGCGGCAAGACCCACCCAGAAGTGGAGGAGGCGCCTGATGGACTTCATCATCGCGCACGCTCCTCTGTACGGCGGCCTCGGCATCGCTGTGTATGCAGTCATCACCGCATGCACCAAGTTCGTGGTCCACGCTTGGCCCCTGATGTCGGACAAGGCGTGTAAGCGCGCAGTCCGGATCATCAAAGCCAAGAAGCAGAGCTAGCGAAAAATGCACCTCGACACTTCTGGGGGTGAAGTCTACCCATCGTCAGGTTGACATAATATTCTCACTTGCCGGAAATACGTTGGAAGACAGTATATTTCGAAATCAAGAGGGGTGCGTGAGCGGAGCAACCCCATTCAAGGGCCTTCTCCGGCCCCTGATCGCTTATCGCCCACCATCACCGGGACCGACCGGGATGGTCGGCTACCGATTCCAGGGTCCGGGGAGGCGCCGACGCCCACGCTGTCCACAGTCGCGAGGACTCGTCCGGACTCAATCCGAGGCCCCACCACACCGGCCATGATCCGCGACACGGCGACCACGCCCGCCGAGGACACGGTGTCCCCGACGTGGGAGTGTCGAGGTATGTTTCCAGATCGAGGCTGACGTAACGCGACAGATCGAGGCTGACGTAACGCGACATTATCGGCGCGATATCGGCGGCGGGGGAGAAAGGGGGAGTCTGGATTGTCAGGGACAGCGCCCTGCCGCGGCTAGTCGATCCGAATGTAGTCGTCACCGACGTTGCTCATTGCAGCGCTGAGATTGGTGATTAGTCTGAGCCGTGGAGCGGGGTACCTCGTCCAAGTCGCATGACGAAGGGCATGGACGACTGCTTTGACGCTTGCCGATGTCCAGGAGTGTTCGGTGGTTGCGAGCGCAAGTTCGTCGCATTCGTAGAGACGGGCCAGCTCAGCCCTTTTCCGGGCCGTGCTGTTCAATGCACTACGTGATCCATCAAGCTTCGAGGTTCGTTTGGCCTCGGCGACAACCAGATTGCCGTCTATGGTGGCGAGTAGGTCCGCCTCGGCCACTTTGCTCCCGGCCTCGGAGATGACTTCGAACTCGTCGCAGTCCGCGTATCGTTGAGGGCGCAGAGCCCTCCCACGCAGGTACTTTGACAGCAGCAGCGGTACGTCTCCGTTGTCAGCTATGAGGTCGAACGCGACAGCGTGCAAGCCGTAATACCAGTGTGGCTCACCTTTGGGTGAACGCCACCGCTGCCCGGTGAGCTGACTGTGAGCGGCGCACCTCGTGCAGCGATTCGATTGGCCCAGATCGTCGACTGCGTGGAATGCAAGATCCTCACACACCGCGCACCTCAGGATGAGTCCACGCCGGACAAGGCCACGTACTAAGAGTTCGTCGAGTTGTTCTCTGGCCACACCTTCGTCGAGTCCGGTGACCTGGAGAATGCCGCGGAAAGTCAAGTACCCGACCCGTCTCCCGACGAGGCAGCCTTCTATCGTGCCGTACCTCTCCGGTGTCGACTTCGCGCCATCGGGAAGAAGGTATCCGTACATGGCATGTAGGTCCCCGCATACCACGTCGATGAGTCGTGATCTCGACTCCATCAACTCCGATAGCAGACGAGCTCGTCGCCCCGCTGGTGATACCTGTATCCGATAGTCGAGGGCCTCCGAACGGGCTGCGGCCCAATCGAAGAGGCTCAGCGACCGGAGGCGTGGTCGGGCGAGGCGGTCTTCAGGAAGAGCTCCGGCATGCACGAATCCATATGACGAGGACTCGAACGAGATGCCGTTTCGCGAGCTCCTCACCCAGGTCGACAACGGGCTTTCGTCTGGGTGCAGTAAGGACTTTTGTAGGAGCGGCCGTGCGGGTGGCATTGCCTCGTCAGCGAAGAGCACATCAACTTGCCACGACATGCCGGTGGTGTCGCGGAGGTGCGGGTCCGCGACCAGTGGAGTCGTGACTGGTACCGCCATCGTTGCCGACCCCGTTGCGCTGATGAAGAAGGGATATGCCGAACCTGATGTGAATTGGTCCGAAATCCCGAGGTGCCATTTTGCTGCGTGGGGAAACTGAAGGTCAACATCTCGCCCGTCGACCGCAACCATCGCGGAGGAGACCTGTGGCGTAGGGGAGTACAGGAACCGACCGTCGGAGCTCACTAGGTCATCACGGACAGTAGCGATGTCGTCGGGTCTCAAGGATGCTGATGTTGCTATCCATCTCTTCGAGGTATCTGGATGATCCAGCCCGAGATCGTCTCGCAGCGTCCCAAGAATCAGAGTTCGATGTGGGCTATCCAACCATTCGGTCGCAATCCATGTTGCGTTCCCGTACAAACGATTCCAGATCATCGCCAGACAGTAATCCTCAGCTGAATCGCCAAACACGATGAGGCGGCTGGGATCTGGATCGTGACCGTCCGAAACCCTTACGAGTTGGAACTCTGTAGCTTCCCAGTACTCTCTCTCCGTCGAGGATGGCTCTCGACTGCATACGGGATCAGTTGCGGTCGACGGTAACGCGCTGAATGCTGCGATCTGGGATTTAGCCAGAAGCCAACTGTGGCAATTTATTTCGTCGTTCGACGACAATTGGTGAACCTTCTCCGCTGGTGGTGACCGGTACCCGAGGCGGTCCGCAACAGCCAGCCCTAGTCGCCCGCCGAATTGTGGGTGGGCAGCAATGATCTCATCCTCACCATGATGCTGCATCGTGGAGACCTTAACCTCGATCCACCGATTTGTATCTGTTCGGGCGGTGAGGGGTAGACGAAATGCCCTGTCTGAGTGGCAG
>NZ_MVPX01000616.1:0-398 GCF_002043085.1 Gordonia sp. i37
CCGCCGAAAAGCCTTGGGGTGACGCACTGGTCGACTCGGCTGCTGGCGAAGAAGCTGAAAATCTCCGACGCCTCGGTCGCCCGAGCATGGCGAGCGTATGGGATCAAACCGTTCAAGGCCGAGTCGTTTCGGTTCTCCACCGACCCAGAGTTGGTGGGCAAGGTCACCGACATTTGCGGCTTGTACTTTAATCCGCCGGAGAACGCGATCGTGCTCTGCGTTGACGAGAAGTCCCAGATTCAAGCGTTGGATCGGACGGTGCCGATCCTGCCGATGCAACCGGGCAAGGTCGAACGCCGCTCCTATGACTACTACCGGCACGGCACCACCACCTTGTTCGCCGCCCTCGATATCGCGACCGGGAAAGTCACCGCCGCACTCAAGCCCAAGCATCGCCA
>NZ_MVPX01000617.1:0-3279 GCF_002043085.1 Gordonia sp. i37
GACTCGTTGATCACTACGCGTGAGTCCACGCCGATCCGAAGTCCACCACTCCACGGGGCACTATCCTTACCGTTGCCGAGACCATCGACACGTCGGATCAGATAGCGGGCAGCTTCGCAGGCGAACCGATCGGATGCGTTCATGTGGTGGGCAGTGCTCATGGCCGGGTTCTCCATTCGAGAGTGACGGTCGGGTCGGATACCACAGGTCAGACACCAGCGGCCTGACGCCACCACTCGCCATCGGTGTCATGGTCGGCGCGCATCTCATCGAGATTGATCACGTCGGTGATCTCGTCGTCAGGTTCGGCAGGCACGACAGGTACGGGCGCGGCGACAGCGCCAGACAGGCCGGGTTGCTCGGCGAACACTTCAGCCACCGCCCGCATCCGCCCATCGCACACGCCAGCGTCATACGCACTCGCCATCGACCGTTCCACCACCGCCCGATAGTGCCGCTGAAGCTCGGCACCCATCACGGTTTTCTCGGGATGTTGTTCGAGATGCGAACCGTAACAGGCAAGCGCAGCGAACACACCAACAGCCGACAGAGCGATGACGACCAGAATTTGCAACATGAGGAACACCTCTCCCAGAAATAGGGAATTGGAGCGGGGGAATGTGCCGAGACTTTTGCGGCGACAAACCCACTACAACATGCCATCGAGAAAAGCGCAACCCCGGACTCTAATCGCGTGTCTCACGCCGCGAATTGTCGCCTACCCACCATCAGAGGGTGGCCCCAGAGAAGCCCGTCAGAATCGCTCTCAGACGCCGAAACACACGTCCCTCGTGCGGATGACAGACCCGTGAACTGCACCCAAGACGACGGGCCATCGAGTGTCATTTGTGCTGTTCACAGCCTCGCAGGGTGGGGGGTGCCTCCCCGCCGGCAATCCCCGGTCCATATCTGCCTCCCAGCGCCCGTTTCTCTCTGAGCGCCAAACGCTACGCGAGAACACCCGATAAACCCGGCCCATTTGCCCATATACAAAGGAAATTCCCCTAGCCATAGTCGACTAAGGGGAATCTCATTCGTTGGTTTACAGCCGTTCTGAGGCGTGAATGATTGATCGGAGTTTCTGCGCTTCGTTCCGCCAGTAACGGGCACTCTGACGCGCCAACACTAAGTCTCGATTACGGTCATAGTAGTCGGCGGATTGCACACGATCACACGCACTGCATTTACTTGCTAAACCATCCTTCTTGTATTTATCTTTCGGGAATTCCGTCGCCTTCTTCACCGTGTCGCACTGTGGACAGTGTTTGTTGGTCACGCCGGAACTGGTTTCATGAATGTGCGGCAGTCCGCGCAGTACCGCACGTAAGTGGCCCCGGTGAGGAACTTCTTTCGACACCTGCGGCAGGTACGTAACGTCATCGTCGCCTCACAGGTTCAGTCCCCGGAACAGCCGCTCGACAAGGCCGGGATCGGTGGTCTCATCGGCGTCAGGATCAGGGTCGATGTCGTCGGCATGGTCAGCGATGATCGCTGCCACTTCGGGATCGAAGATGGTCATGCCGCGTTCCCCCACCCTGCGCCGATCGCCAGAGCTTCGTCCCGGCTGGTCGGGCAGTACGGTCGCCGCCGCATCTCCTCAGCGAACGTGCCGAGTTCGTCAGCCCCGAGAGCTTGCATCCGATCTTTCGGCAGACGATAGCGCCAGTGCTCGCCGTGTTCCGAGTCGATGCGCGGCACTGCGATTAGATGGTTGTCGCGCGCCAGCGCTTGAATCTCGCGCAGAGCGGTGTAGCGGTCCTGCAACTCATGGAACTGCCTGAATGCGTCGACCTTGCCCGCGTCGATCGCGGCCCGATCGGATCGGACACCGCCGAGGTCGAGGGCGTGGAACTCTTCGCTGATCTGCTCGTACTGCTCGGTGAGGGTGCCGGCGATCTGGCCTGCGTTGGCGAACGCCAAATCCCGCGCGGAACGGATACAGGTTTCGTAAATGGTGGTTGCCACCGCGTCGACAGCGTTCTGGGATGGCAGATCGGTCGCGGCTTTGAGGATGCGGACAGGATCGGTCTTCTCGTCGGCAGCCAGTTTCGTTCCGGCTGTCGTCGCTGCGGCAAGGGTGAGCGCTGCGGCCTCGTGAGCGGTCCGCGACGCCATCTCAGCGCGTTCGATCAGGGTGTGTACTCGGTCGAGGTCGTCGTCTGCGAGCAGTCCCAGCATGTTCAGTACCGGGGCCATCGTGGTGATGGAACGTTTGTCGCGGCCAGGGAATGATTGCGGAGTTATCGGCATATCGTGTGTCTTTCAGTGAAGTGTTGGGAGTGGGTCACCACGGGCCATTCGCCCAGGCATTTCCAACGAAAAAAGGGTCACCGAGCCCCTGATTTATGCCATCTGCGACATAAGCGCTCGGTTGTTCGGGCTCCAGGATCACTGAGCCGTCTTCACGGGTCGAAGCAATTGTCCAAACGGTGCCGGGACGCGGCTTGTGCTTTGCTAGTGAAGCCTTCTCGGCGGCAAGCAGAATGTCGCCCGTGGTGAAGTCGGACGCCGGTAGCGTCGCCCCAAAGGTGCCTGCCTGGTTTTGCACGAACCTGTCAGGATTACGGTAAAGGCGTTGAGCACAAGCCAACACGATCCGTACCACCTCATCAGGGACGGTCTCACCCGGACCTGACCAGTCCTGCTCGGTGATCTCGACAGCACGGACAGAGGCATCCCAGAGTGCGGTTTCCGCCCTCGCGTAGTCGGCGGTGCCTGCTTCTAGCGTGATCCCGAGTCGGGTGGTGAGTCGATCTACGGTCGCCAGCAATTGTTGTGTAGCCATGTCAGTTGTTCCCTTCAGAGCGCATCACCCGGTCAACAGCGCTTGTCAGGTGCCGGATTGCGCCGTCTTGGTCGAAACGGGCAGCCGTGGTGAGTAGTTGTTCCCCTGCACGCATGGCTTCATCCACGCTGAGCGACAGCACCAGATCAGCGCTGGTGGCACGCAATTCGATCAGATGTACGGGGTTGCCGGGGATTCCGGCGACCAGGATCGGTGTGTGGCGTTTCCATTTGAGCCGTGCCACTTACTGCTCCCCCGTCAGCGCGTCGACTACCCGTGTGAGATGCGAGATTGCGCGGTCACGGTTCTGAGCGCCTGCCCGAATGAAGAGGTGTTCGGCGACGTGCAGGGCCTCGCCCTCGGTGAACCGTAGGAGGGTGCGCCCGCTGGGAATGTCTGTGACGGCGTACGGGTAATGCTGCTCGGTCTGAACCGTCCTGGGTCTGGTGGAGACCGTGATCTCACCAGGAGAATGTTGGTATGGGAGCAGCACG
>NZ_MVPX01000618.1:0-4702 GCF_002043085.1 Gordonia sp. i37
CCCAACATCAACGCCGCAGCAGGACGATTCGCCATACCCCATTATCGCAGCAAACCAACCGTTCAGTCAGTTACGACGCGCGCCACTAGGTTCGAGGATCGCATCGCTCACGCCCTGCGGGGGCTGGTGGTCTTGCGCGGACCAAAAGCAAGCCTGCTTGATGTGCCCCTCATGCTCGAGCATGAGGGGATGCGCCAGACCCTTGCTGCGGTTCTGACCGACCCCAGGGAAAAGCTGTGGTGGCAGAACGAGATGCGAAACAAGAAGTCCTCGGACTATGCGGATCTCGTGGCGTGGTGCAACAGCAAGTTCGAGAGATTCTCTGCGAGTCCGGCCTTGCGTGCAATTCTGGGGTCCGGTCACGACTGCTACGACCCGATCGGCGCGATGGATGACGGACGAATCATTCTGGTGGATCTCGCAAAAGGAAGGATCGGTGAGACGACCTCGAGGCTCCTCGGGTACTTACTGCTGAACCGATTCTGGGTAGCTGCCATGAACCGTTCCCGACCGGAGCGCCGCTTCCACGTGATTGTGGACGAGGCGCATTCGGTGATGGCGGGTTCGTTGTCCAGCATGCTCTCGGAAGGACGAAAGTTCGGCATCTCGGTAACGGCCGCGCATCAGTTTCTGGGTCAGCTTGACCGCGAAGTTGCAGAGGCATTGGCTGCCAATGTGGGAACGTCCGTGGTGTTCCGCTCAAATGGCCCCCACGTCGGAGCACTGGTGGCCGCGACCGGTGATCAAGTGAGCCCGTCGGCGTTCACGAGCCTTCCCACTCTCACGGCAATCGTCACTCGCATGGCCGCAACCGGTGTCACATCGAAGCCCCACTCCGTTCGGGTCGACACAGCGACGCGCGACTGCCTCACGGCCAGCGCTGGAAGCGTTCTCGCCAATACGCGGACGCTGACTTACGGGTTGTCGCTGAACGCTCTCGACCCAGAGTCAGAGTACGGCGATCGGCGAGGGGACGCCGAGACACGCGGCGCAGGTGCAGAGACGAAGGACAAGAGCTTCCTCGACGAGTGGCTGGCGAAGCGCGCCGCGTCCGCAAAGGCCGATCAGCCTATGACCTCCGCTTCTGCTGGTGGCGCACCAGCAAGCGACGCGGAGGAGGTTGTTGCATAACGGGTAATTATCGTTTGCGACGATCGCCCGAAGGTGAGCCCCCGCATCCCTCAAACGTTCCTTGAGGGATGCGGGTATCGGCTTCTCCTCAAGAGTTCTGATTTGTTGGTCGTAATTCCAGAGAACATCCGATTTTGAGGCCTTGAAGGCTTTTCATAGTCTCCTCGCCTACTGACTCAAAATCCGTCACCATTGAGTTGATGGTGGGGCATTTTTCGGCGGCGCCTACGATTAGCGAGTCGGTATCGTCGAGCAATTGAAGATGCTGGATATAGTCTTCTTTGCGTGCGCGCCACGGCCGCGTAATTCCGCCCTCGGACTTGATTTCGGATACGTTCGCCACAATCTCTGTGACGCGTTCACCGAATTCGTCACGCATCCGATCCACGGAGTAAATGTCTGGTGAGACGTCTTCCAGGACGTCATGGAACAACGCGGCGATGACGGCGTCTTCGTTGCCGGTGTACTGGGCTGTGATCAGGACGACTCCAATGGGGTGAGAGACTAAGGTACGCCCGAAACTCTCCGGTTCTGACTGGCATGTGCGATGGCCTCGGTGGTGATAGCGCGGTCGATTCTTGCCGTGTACTCCACATGCGTGAAGGTATCCGAACTCGGATCTGTTGGTCAGAGACCAGAACAGATGGACCGAACTCTCCGGCAGAGAACCCGACGCAGTGTGAGGTGGGGAAGCGGTCATGGATTCGTCACTACCCACCCGCCGACAGAATCGGCGGCGACCGCGAAGGACGACCATGATTCGAAACATCCAAAGCATCCTCGCTTGCGTACTCATCGGAGGTGCTGCTGTCGCGACACTGAGCGCTTGCGGCGATGCCACCGAACGCGCACGCGACGCACACCTCGTCGTAGTCACAACCGCGACCTCGAACGAACCGCAGGCGGCGTATCCCGCTGCGCTCGACCGCCTCGTCACCATTGCAGCTCAGACCGGAGAGGGATCGATGCAAATCCTGGTCTCCCGCGGTGCCCGGGTCGATTCGGTCGGAGCGCCAGTTGACCTTGTGATTCGGCGCGAGAGTGGCGATATCGAGAATGATCCGGCCGAGATCGCGACACGACTTCCGGCGCTGCTCAACACGATTTCATCCCGATTGTCGAACGTCGCCTCCAACGCTCCGACGCTGGATCTGCTTGCTGGACTGAATGAGTCGGTGCGACGGGATGCCGGAACCATCGTTGCGATGTCCAGCGGGCTTCAGACAGAAGGGCTCATGGACTTCGCCGCTATCGGGTGGGATTTCAGTAACGCAGAGGAGATTCAGAAACTGCGGGAAGGCGGATTCTTGCCAGATCTCTCTGGTCGCCGGGTCTTCTTCGCGGGCTTGGGGCGAGTAGCGGGACAGCAGCCCGCGCTGCCCGAGCCGATGATCAGGAAACTGGAGTCGTTCTGGATGGATCTCTGTGCGGCCGGCAATGCAGATAAGTGTGAGGTGGTTGATTCGGGAGAGGCGACCATGCCTGCAGCGTCCACGGTGCCGGCGAAGATCGTGACGGTTCCGAGTTTTGCGCTGCCTGAGTTTTCGCGGGACACCCATCAGATCTCGCTGGACTCCTCCGCGCTGTTCGGCCCTGATTCCGCTGAGTTGCTGCCGGGAGTGATCGGTGAGCTGAACACGTTGGCTCGGCGGCTGACGTCTCTGGGATCCGCTGTCGATCTGACTGGTCATACCCGGCGGGTCGGTCCAGCGGAGGGCGCCCGAGAACTGTCGACGTCGCGCGCGCAGGCAGTCGCCGACGCACTGGTTTCCGGTGGACTTCATCGATCCAAGATCCGTACGGTTCGTGGGGTCGGCTACGACGAGATCATCACTCCGCCGAACGCCGGCCCAGATGAAATGGCACAAGCCAACCGCGCCGTGATCATCGAGATCGTTCGATGAGAACCCGGAGTTCACAGTCATACTAATGCGATGCGGGCCTTAGACTTGCAGAGCTACGTGACATCGAGAGGGTGAATGTGAAGATCGAACGACCGGTGATACCGCCGATCGAAACCGAGTTGTCCATCGACCTGCTCGATATCCCCGCCGAGGGGCTCTCGCGTAACCGAATGCTCGAACAGTGGTACCGAAAGATGTCTCCATCCCCGCCCGAGAAGAAGGTGGCGGACAACGAACTGCGGGCGTGGTCGGGCGCTCTCGGATCGACGACATGGTTTCGTGCCGTCTACGGCGACACCACTGGCTTGGTGATGTGCGAGCCGAAGGTCCGTTCCTCGGACACCAAGACGTGGGAGAGCGCGATCGAAGCATGCCGCGAGACCGTGGAGCCGCTCACCCGTTACACGGGCGGATGGACGTCTGCGTTCGGCCAGATACGACCGCCTCGACTACCCGGCAATGTCGCAACCGCGATACGCAACTACGAGCGTGGCACGCCGGCCGCCGTCCGCCGAGGACTGGTCGGGCCGTCGGGGATCACGCAAACTGCATCCCAAACGACGGCCTTCATTTCCGACCAGAGCTCTCGGGAAAAAACTGACATCCGGACTGCAGGGCAGTTCTACGTCGATGGGCTCGTTACCCTCGTGTCCGCTGCGCGTGTGGGTGATGCAGAACTAGACGATGCGACGTGTCGACGCTTGGCGGAGCATCTGGCCGAGGTGCGCGCGGCATTGCACGTTGAATCCACGGACGACCCTGCAGTTGACGTCTCGGACGCTCACCGCAGCGCGGCCACCGAGTTCCTGAACGCCGCCATCAGCAATGGCCCACCTATACGGAAGGTTGACCTCGACAATCTGGCGGAAGCGTACGTACGCGTTCACAAGACCTACGTGAATCGATTGCGCCACGGTAAGCCCCTGGAGGGAACAGAGGGATATCTGCGGATGCGTCTTGAATCAATTCGACAGGAGAAAGGCAGGCTCGCCGCAATACGGGACAAATACGAGCAACCGTTGAATATGGACGGTGATCCGGACACCATCCGAGCTCACGATGGTGCTGACGACCCGGCAACCTCGAACTCAGAGATCTACCGTGCGCGTGCACTGATTGAACTTGCGGTGCAAGTATTGCTCAACGACCCCGGACTGGTATTTGACGGGAATCAGTTATGGGAGGCGGATCTCGCGATTGCGATACTGCGGGGTGATGTCTCGCCGGGCAAGGCGAGTTCGCAACAGCTTTCCCGATTCATTCAGGAGGCGTGGGAGACCGAGCACCCCGCGAATTCGCGATCGCGAACAGCCCGCGCCGCGGCCATGGATGTGACACTGCTCATGCGAACGGCGATATCCACGGCGCAGCGCCTGCAGAGCGAAACCGATGCCGGTGGAAAGGGGATGTGCCGCAATGAGTGATCTGGTGGGGACCGCTGTCAGAGCCGACGACGGAAGCCTCTCGTGGCACGCGGACATCTCGGTCGCGCTCGGTCCGATCTCGTTTGAGCTCGACGGCTGTGTGTTCGTCGTGGATGCGGCTTTTCCGGACACGGTTGTCGACTTCGCAGTCGTAAGCAACGACCGATTGAGTTCGCTCGCCGGTCTCTTTGCCGACGCGGAATCGGTTGACGTGTTGTTGGGGGTGGCGGCTGGGGCGGCATC
>NZ_MVPX01000619.1:0-7785 GCF_002043085.1 Gordonia sp. i37
CGGAGGTCGCGGGCCTCACGCTCGGGGCTGATCTGGCACGGTTGGCGACCGTGCAGGCCGTGCGCGCCATTCACCTGGGTGATCTGGACGAGGGAATCCTCAGTCTCGATCGCGCACACGCCTACCGGCGTGTTGGGGCCGAAGATGTTGCGCGAACTCAGTACGCCTTCGCCGCCCCGGCAGTCGAACTACTGACTGAACGCATCGTGAATGACCGTCTGGCCGGTCCCTTGGTGTCAGGCCTCCTGGACGCTGTCCAGGCGTCGCCCCGTGATATGTTCGTAGGCAACGCATGGGAACGTGTTATGACCATCTTGCGGGAGACGGACGCACAATCAGAGTTTAGCTGGCAGCATCAGTTCTTCCTGGAGGCGGATCCATTGGCGACCAGCTTGGGATCCATTGCCGTTGTCACCGGGCAACTATTGGATCTGCGTATGGTTCCCCCACGGATCCTCCGGTTCACCGGTCCCGATCGCCCCGACCTCGAAATCACCTCGAGTGGAACATCTGTCACTGTGCAAGCAGATCTTCGCGACGATGCACTCGAGGACTCGGCTGAGCTGGCGGAGTTGTTTGCGGTGGCAGCCGACGCAGACACCGGCACGATTATCGCCTCGAGCCCGTGTACAGTCGGCCATGGCATGGTATCGGCACTATTGCAAGTGGGCACAGATACAGATCGACTCCATTACATGCTGATTTCCGCTGACACGGATATTGACGCGATACGACTCGATCCGACGGGCGTTGCGGTCGCTCAGATTGATCGATTCTGTCGCTACGCGTGGACGATGCACCGTACGGCGGGCGCCCTGAGGTTCGGAGTGGGTGCATCCAGCACCGGTGCGGACATAGACAATTCGAGTTTGGCGGCCGAGCAGGCAGAGTTGACCGCGACCGACGCCATGTCGACGGCGGTCGGTCTGGTCCGCCAGCTGGCGCGCCGTACGCGCCGCGGGCCGGACGGAGAGGCAATCGCCGGCTACTCCGCCGCGGTACAACGGTTGGCCGAGCATATGGAGGAACGCTCAATGCCGACCGGGACGTTGGAACCGACACTGGCCGAGTTGGTCGAGCTGACATGACGCCGGGAAGAACCCTGCTCCTTCGTGCTTACGACGCGGGTGACACGTATGTGTCCTTCCGCTGGCTTGACGATTCAGAGAATCCAGTGGTGCACCGTATCCCGGCGCAAAGCCGTGATCGTGCACTTGGCGCACTGGCCAAGGCGCTGGTGGAGGTACCCGATGAACAGGGCGACGATGACGCGGCACTCGAAGCAGCCGTGCGCGAAGCTGTCACCGGACCGTTTACTCGTCGGGTGGGAGAGCTGGGCCTCAGCGCAACCCTCTCCGCTCTGCTACTTCCCAAGAGTGTTTGCCAACAGCTACTTTCACCATCATCGTGCGGGGTTCTCGTGAGAATCACTCCAAGCCGGATGCTGGCGCGAGTTCCTTTTGAACTCCTACCTGTTGACGATTCAACCCGGCTCATCGAGGTGGCCGATCTGTGTTATGAGCCGCCCGCAGCGGTCCATGTGGGGCGGTCGCGCTTGCCGGAGCCCTGGTCGGCCACGACCGCGGCGCGTCCGGTTACCTACCTCATCGATCCTCAGCTTCCTGCTGGGTCGGGGCTTGGCCCGACTCTGCCGCGCGGCGCGGCGGCCGCCGGCAACACGAATGCGAGAGTATTCAAGGATCGATTGGCCACTCGTAGTACGACCCGATCATCCGGAGTCGGAAAAGTCTGCGGGCGATGGGATCTGAGTGACGACCTGAATGAGGTGCCGGGGCGTTTGGTGTATTTCGGCCATGTGACCGCGGATCCCGGCGAACCAGGATCGGCGTCTTTGCACCTCAGTGATGACGCCAGAGTCTGGGGAGTGACTCAAGCGATCAACAAGGTGCACCGCCCGCTTTCCGCCCTCGACCTCCTGCTGGGCACTGCCCGGGCCGAGCTGAACGCGAGTGAAAGTGAGCTCGAGGCGGAAGTTGGTTGGGGCCCCGAGTTATGGCCAATGCCACCTCGCGTGGCGATCATCGCGTGTGAGGGCGGGGTCGACTTCCGAACGTCCGAGACATTCGGACTGGTCATGGCAATCTTCAACGCCGGCGCCGAAGTCGTGACCACTACGCGTTGGACGCTGCCGTCGGACAACGGGTTCCACAAGTACGCCGGAGTTGACTCGGTTCCCGGACCGACGACCGAACTCGCGCTCGCGGTCGACACAACGCATGAATACACGGATCCCGTACGCGCCCTCGGGGATTGGCAACGTCAGAAGTTGCAGGAGTGGATGGCTGCTCCAGGTCCGGCGACTTCTCCTCTGGTGTGGGCTGCGGCCGCATGCCATACGTGTCCGCCAAGAGAAGTTGTATCGCCTCGACTCGCCGGAACCGAGAAAGGCCAATCAGCATGACGACCTCTCATTCTCACGACGGCGACGGCAGTCCGGATGACGTCGACACCGAGTACGAAGAATGGTCGCGCCGGCTGGACGAGCTGGACGCGCGCGCGGAAGCAGCGATGGAGTCCGGCGATGACAAAGCCATCGGCGCGAGATATGTGGATCTGGCAGAGCACCTGGCCGGAGCCGCCGAAAACGGTGTCGTCATCGAACTTCTCTTGACCGCGCGAGAGGCGTTTCTGACGCATGATCCTGAGTCCGCTGCGAACTGTGCCGCAGGGATCGGCTTTTTGGCTCAGAGCATCGGAGACTACGAGACTGCTTTCGGCGCCTTCGACACGGCCAGCGAGGAATGGGAGTCGCTCGGAGAATTGAGGCTGATGGCGGATGCCGACAGCAACGTCGGCGCCATGGCGACGCGCCTCGGTGAATATGAGACTGCCGACACATATCTCAGGTCGGCGATCATGTACTACATCGACCACGGTCTGCTTGACGATGCCCGGCAATCGATGGTGAATCTGGCCAACAATCTGCTTCTGGCAGGAGACTCGAAAGAGGCCGAGACGATTCTGACGGATCTGCTCGCCGGCTTCCGCCCAGACTCAGAAGAGTACGCCAAGTGCCTCGCTTCGATCGCCAGCATCTATGCGACCTCGAGTCGTATCGAGGAAGCGAGACGCCACCTCGACTCCGCGAGTGCGATATTCGAATCCTTGGGCCGATCGGACGATGCCCAGGACACTCAGATGACACTGAGTCACGTACTTCTGATGGCAGGCCAGTACTCGCGGGCGATCGATATAGTCACAAGGTCGCGGGAGTACTACGCACAGCAGGATCGGCACGACAAGACCGCGGTGTGCGACTACAACCTTGCCAACTATTACACGATCACAGGGGACTACTCCGCTGCCGACGTCGCGTTCAGCCGAGCGTTTGAGGGACTACGCGCCGCGGGTCAGCACCATCACATCGCGAACCTGCAATGGAATAGAACGAAACGCCTTCTTATGGAGGCGGCAGTCAATCCGCGGGAACGCGCTCAGCTCTCGAAGGACGCGTTCGATACGGCCGTGTCATCGCTCGTGGCGCTCGAGCACCAACGATTTCAGTTCACCCAGGCCCGGGATCGAGTCAAGTGGTCGGAGACGTTGGCCGATCGTCTTGCGACGACATTTGCCATGGCCGAGCAGCTGGGCAGGCGAGATCTCGTCGCGGACTTGATCGAGACCGGAATCAACGCGGGTGTCTACCACGGCGGTTCGAGCGATCCATCGAGCTTCCAGCATGATCTCATCCCCATCGACTTCGATCCGCCGCAATCTACAGTCGAGGACACGCCTGCTGCCATCACGCACGGTTCCGTATCCATTCTGTTGTCCGATTCATTGCCCATGTCGCCGCCGCCGACGCTCCTGAGTGGTTCAACCGGCGAGCCGATTCTCAAGCACCAGCGCGAACTTGCGGCGAGCCTTGATCCCAAGTTAGATCAAGTGCTCGCCGCAGTTCCCTCAGTACCGTTGTGGTAACGGGTGTTTTGGTGTGCTCGTGGAGTCGTCAGGCAGCATCGGTGACCACATGCGGACCGCCGTATCCGTGATTGGTGCCATTGGGCTCGACCAGTGCCCGCAATCGCTCGAGGTGCGCCCATCCACCGAGCTCGCGCCGATCTGAGTTACCGGGAAGGTGCAACGGAACGTAGAGTTCACCGGCGTGACCGAACTCGGTGCGGAGGCGCAAGATCAGCTGGTTCGCAGGAAGAAACGCGGCGCGGAGGTCGCGATCGGCCTCGACGAGCAGCTGGCGGCACTTCTCGTCGACTGACGACATCAACTTCGTGACCGCGACGATCTCGTCGTCGATCTTCGCCCGGCGCTGGTCGGCAGAGGTGATCAACGCTGCCAGGCTGTCTCGGAACTCCACTTCCGGCGACCTCCCAAGCGCAGCAATGGCCGCGACGACGATCGGTGCGAACAGCGCGCACAGTCCGATGGTGGCACCGACCCAGTCGGCGAGCCCGGACACCTTGGTGCCTTCAGCGACCGTGACGATCCGCCGGTCGATGGACCATCCGACCAGGGCTGAAAGCACGACCATCATCGCGGTGCCGGTCAGAATGGCGGAGCGGCTATCGGCAAGGTGCCCCAACCCTTGGTCACTCGCATGAACTGAACGGTGGATTCGGCGAAACACTGCGTGTCCCAAGGTGTGTGACGCGATGGCCAACACGGTCGCAGCGAGCAGCGCGAAGCCCGCCGCCGTGATCATCTTTGCGGCCTCCGCAGCAGGGTCGAGCGCAAAGGCGCGGAAGCTGGTGTTCTCGATGGTCAGCATCAGCATGAACAGTGCCGCGACGTCGACGATGACGACGCCGGTGGCCAGTATTCGCCAGGTCCGTGAGACATGATGCCGGTGTCGCGTCGATCCGCGACGGGTCTCGTCGTCAATGAGTTCTGTCAGTTCCGCTGCGCGAGTGCTCATCTCGTCGAGAGTCAATGGTCCGGCTCCCACCTGACACGGATCGTTCACGACATGGCGCTCCGAGGTACTGCGTTCGCGTTGTTCACGAAGTCCCGAGAGCCGGGTCTCGACGCTCTGATGACTGGTGCGGAGGTCGGTGAGCTTCGTGGCATACGCCGACTCAACTGCGGTCGCCGCGCGTGAGGTGAGGGACAGCATCTCGGCCTCGCCGGCGAGGAGCGCGCCACCGGTGTCGGCGGAACCGTCCTCGGTCAGGCGCCTGATCTGCCCGACGGCGCGTGAATAGTACTCGTCGGCCACCTTCTGGGTCCGGCGGCGGTACCGGTGAGCTCTGAAGTTCGCGAGCATGAAGTCCTCCTCAGGATCTATCGACTGCGCGGTCGCGCTGCCGTAGTCCCGTTTCCCCAGACCCCCAGAACGAGATGCTGACTCTCGTGAGCGATATCGCGATGCCTGCTTACGGCCGGGTGGGGAAACGGTCAACGATGCACACCCCGACATCTGATCGGAACCTGCTCACGAAACGGATTCCACACCATGCTGATTCAGAAAACTCCGAGCCATGCCGCCGACGTTGTCGTCATCGCATCGGGAACGGCG
The DNA here is from genome assembly GCF_002043085.1 of Gordonia sp. i37. Lineage (NCBI taxonomy): Bacteria > Bacillati > Actinomycetota > Actinomycetes > Mycobacteriales > Gordoniaceae > Gordonia > Gordonia sp. i37. Next base: position 5,495 of record NZ_MVPX01000619.1, read on the forward strand.
TTGGACCACGCCCTCGTCGCCTTGGTGGAGAAGTGCGGCTACTCGGCCACGGTTGCGGGTCCCGAGTTTGGCTTGAGTCACAAGGCGAACGTCCTGATCGTTTCTGACGAACTGATGCTCAGGACGCTGCCGAAGGAACTGCTGTCCAGCGCGACCACACTCATCGGGATACGAACCTCCGACAGTCAGACAAGGGGCGCATCGGCGGGGAGTGGTCTGGCTATCGGGCACGGACACGGTGGGGCAACTCGGCCGCATTCTCCACCGGGCGGTTGGCCCCGGATCGAATGGCAGGGGGGGGCCCCGAGTTCACCTTTCGCATCGAGAACGCGAGGTCCTGGGAAGCTACACCATGGGAGCCACAGTCACGGAAACCGCTGCCATTCACTTCATCGCGGCCTCCACGGTGAAGGCGCATTATCGGCGCGTGGTCGCGAAGTATGAGGCTGCCGGTCGACTCGTCGAGAACAAAGCACAGTTGATGGTCGAACTGATTGCCGACGGTTGGTTGGACTCGCCGTGGGCGTGCGCCTGCGAATCCCGGCGAGTCGGGTGACAACTCGGTGCGCCACGAAAGGTTCTATCGGTTCTGCCGACGCGCCGCGAGGCCGCCGAGGAGTCCCGCGACAACGAGATAGGTGATCACCAACCCGAGCGCCGATGGCGTGCCGTCGTGTGCGGTGCACTCAGTGGCAGTTCCGCTTGCGGCGCCGAAGATCGCACCGAGTGCGGTGACCGCACCCAACAGCGTCATCCCGATGCGGGGGGCGATCGCGATCACGACGCCAGAGAGTACCGCTGCAGCGATGGCGATCAGCAGCACTCCGGCCCCGTCGCCGAGGTAGGTGCGTGACGCTGGTTCACTCCAGAACAGAACCATCTCGACAAATCCGAACAAGCCCAACCCGATGTACCGAAGTTGGCCGATCCGTAGACCCCGATAGAGAAAGAAGATCAGCGTGCAGGCGAAGGTCAACACGAACACGATCATCGTTAAGATGGCCGCGGCCGCATTCGTTCCAACGCCACAATCCCCGGTGAAGAGCGCAAGGAGCGCCGGGATGAGTGCTACCACGGCGATGAGGCCGAAGAACCACTCGGCACCGACGGTGATCGTTGTGCGCAGCGGGGTCGCATTGGCCCACATGGCCAGTGACGCCACGATCGCGATGATGCCGCCTGCCGGAGGTCCGCCTCCAGTGGGTGAGCCGGCGGCGACTGCCAGCTGGCCGGCGGCGATTGCGCACAACAGACCCGCGAAATAGGTGTAGGCCAGGCTGTTTCGCTCATCATCCACAGCTTGCGATCGGGTGCCGTAAACCATTCGATGAATGTAGGTCAACCCGGCGGCGGGTGTGCATCCCCTTTTTGTGGGAACCCGCGGACAGTCCAAGTTCGCCAAGTTCGAAGTGTCGGCTGCCTGCTTGTCAGCAGGCCGCGTGCAGGATCTCGCGTGGGTTGACCCAGCCGTCCGCCATGAGCCGAATGAGTAGCTGGGCCTTGTTGCCGACGGGGCGCCCAGCGTCTTCGTAGCGGTTGGTGACACGTCGATAGTGCTCGCGAACGGTGCTTTCCGCGATATTATGAGCAGCTGCGGTCTCGCTCATGGTGGCCCCGAGTGCGTAGGTCGTCAGGATCTGACGTTCCCGGCCTGTCAGTCGTACGTTCTCGTAGGAGCCGCGTCCGGTCGCGAGTTCGGAGAGGAAACCCGCCAGTTCCGACGTTGCGCGCGCGCCGTTCGGAATGTCGATTCCACGGTCGTTCGCGGCAGCGATTCCGAGTCCGATGACGGCTGCGTCGTCGAACGCGGGATCGCTCTGCACTCGCTTCTTTGCATGTGCTGTCCGTACAACCACAGCGCCGTAGGTCACGCTGGGCGACGATGGCACTGAGGCAACGGCCTCGGTGGATCCGGCACTACTGGGACTCACCGCCACGGCGCTGAACCCGAATCGCGCGATGAGCGCGCACAACGCCGAGTCAAAGATATCGTTCTCGGTGACCACAGCAACAATCATCTCGTCGCCTCCGTTGTGATCGTCGTCGTGCAGCGCTCGTGAGTTCATGGATCGAGCATTGCCGAACAAGGGGACGGGGGTCATCACTTCTTGCGACACACTTGACGGAACATTGCGTCAGAACGCGCTCGAATCCTGCGTGTTGATGCGTAATCACGCATGAGCACCCTCGACGCTTCGTGATCCTCAACATCCGTGCAGTAAACAAAGGTCGCTATCGTGTGGTGTGGTTACCCCCGTTTGCCGGACATCGGTTAAGCGGCTTCGGTAGCC
>NZ_MVPX01000062.1:0-9777 GCF_002043085.1 Gordonia sp. i37
GAGGGAAAGCCGGTGTCGGTGGAGGAGATCGTGGACAATTACGGCGGCCGCATCCACCGGCTGTCGGTGGAGTCCGGTCAGCTCGATGTCGACTATCGGGCCGCGGTGACCACGCCTGCCGATCCGGCCCAGGTCGGGGTCACCGATCATTCGATCTACTTGCGCCCCAGCCGATATGCCGAGGCCGACAAGTTCTTCGGATTCGCCGCGGGTCAGTTCGACACCTCGTTGCCGAAGGGGGAACTCCTCAACCAGGTGACCGCGTTCGTCGAGGATCGCCTCGACTACATCCCCGGCGCGAGTGACCCCATCGACGGCGCCGCCGACACCCTGCTGGCCGGTGCGGGCGTCTGCCGCGACTACGCGCATCTGGTGGTGGCGTTGCTGCGCGCGTTGAACATCCCCGCCCGGTTGGTCGCCGTGTATGCGCCGGGCTGCGATCCGATGGACTTCCACGCGGTCGCCGAGGCGCTCATCGACGGCGTCTGGGTGGTGGTCGATGCCACGCGGCTCGCGCCACGCCAGGGGCTGGTGCGCATCTCTACCGGGCGGGACGCCGCCGACACCGCATTCCTCGACAACCACGAGGGTTCGATCAACCTCGACTCGTATCAGGTGACCGCGGTGGTGCGCGGTGATCTGCCCATCGACGACGGAACGGACCGCATCAGCATAGGCTGAGCGGTGTGCGCGCACTGACGTGCCCGATCTGCAATGCGCTGTCGGGATTCGAGAACCAGAACTGTCCCCGCTGTGGCACCTCCGTCGGAGTGCACCTGCCGAGTCGATCGTTGGTGGTGGCCTCCGAGGACGGCGTCGACATCGACGGGCGTCGCTGGGAGCGGTGTTCGAGTTGGTCGCGCACGGGCTGCAACTGGATGACGCCCTCGGAGGTGGGGGAGGGCGAGATCGGTTTGCGGGGACTGTGTTTCCCGGATTCGCTGGTGCGGCGCCAACCCGATCCGTCCGACACCATCGCCGTCGAGAAGCTCGCGCCGACCACCTTCGATCTGCGGATGGTGATCTATCAGCTCGCCGATCTGGGGCTACCGATCGAACCCTACTGGCGCACCAAGGGCGGGTTGGCCTTCGACCTGTTGTCCAGTCTGTCGGAGGGCAAACAGGTGATCATCGGGCACGCCGGTGGCGTCATCACCATCGACCTCGCCGAAACCCTTGACGCACATCGTGAACGGCTGCGGGTGTCACTCGGCGAGCCCTATCGCACCATGGTCGGGCACTTCCGCCACGAGACCGGGCACTACTACCAGCATGTGCTCGTCGAAACCGGCGACGGGGCCGATCGCTATCTGGCCCGGTGCCGCGAGATCTTCGGCGACGAACGAGCGAGCTACAGCGACGCTCTCGACCGGCACTATCGGCAAGGGCCACCGGCCAATTGGCGTGACTCGTTCATCTCCGAATACGCCACCATGCACCCGTGGGAGGACTTCGCCGAGTGCTTCGCCCACTACCTGCACATCACCGGAACCATCGACACCGCACGTGAATCCGGGCTGATGCTCGAGAGTGATCAGGTGCGTTTCTCGATGGACCGCGACATCGTGCCGCTGGCGACGTACGCCGATCAGCCCATCGAGAAACTGCTGTATGACTGGAAGTGGCTGTCCACCATGTTCAATCGCGTCAATCAGGCGATGGGCAGCCCGCCGCTGTATCCCTTCGACATCCCGCAACCGGTGGTGCGCAAACTCGGCTTCGTCCATCGCGTGATCCGGGAGTCGGCCAAGCGTAATCCGGTCACCGATCCGATGGTCGCCGAGCCTGCGGTGTCGTGAACCCGCACCAGTCGCCCGGGCCGCCGCCAGGTCAGCCGAGCGCCTCGCGGCGATGGGCGGCAACGAATTCGAGGACTGCGGCCACATCTGCCGGATCGCCGACGCGATACTGGGCGGCGGTGTCACCGGGGCCGACCTTGATGCTGATGTCGTGGTCGTGGCGCAGATGGGCGAAGGCCTTCTCGTCGGTGACGTCGTCACCGAGATAGATGACGACGTCGGCGCCGGTGCGGTCGCGCAGGAGATCGATCGCGAGGCCCTTGCTGGTCTCGATGACGGCGAGCTCGATGACCGCCTTGCCCTCGGTGGCCTCGACCCCGTCCCACAGGGCCGGGCCGAGACGAGCGCGGTCGAGCGCGGTCGCGGCGTCGGCGGGGCTCGCGTTGCGGACGTGCAGGGTGGTGCTGACCGGTTTGACCTCCACCGTGACACCGTCGAATTCTGCTGCGATGGACTCGAACTCGTCGATGATCCGGGCGAGGAGCTGCTGTTGCTCGGCGGTGACCGGTTGACCGAAGCCGGTGTCGAACTCGCTGCCGTGGCTGCCGACGAGGGTGATCGGGTCGTCGGCGAGACCGGACAGTGCGGCGAGATCCGACAGCGCCCGCCCGCTCACCACGGCCACCGTGGTGCGGTCGAGTCGGGCGGCGGCCCGTAGCGCCTCGATCGATTCGGGCAGACCGACCGCGTCCTGCGGCCGGGAGACGATGGGGGCGATACAGCCGTCGTAGTCCGACGCGAGCAGCAGCCGGTTCACCGAGCTCGCCCGCAGCAGCGCGTCGGACAGCGGTGTGGGGATGCCCTCGGCGCTCATCGCCCGTCGGCCGACTCGTCGGCCCCATATTCGATCGACCCAGACTCGTTGGATGCAGCCTCGTTGGTCCCAGTCTCGTCGGACTCGGAATCCAGTAGGCGCACACCGCGGTTCGCCGATGCCTCGGTCTCGGTCGTATCGGCCAGGGGGCCGAGGAAACTTGCCGCCCACTTGCCGACATCGTGGGCCAGAACCTGCCTGCGCAGGGCCCGCATGCGGCGTCGGCCTTCTTCGGGGGCCTGCTCGACGGCGGCGACGATCGCGTCCTTGACGCCGTCGAGGTCATACGGGTTGGCCTGATACGCCGACCGCAATTCGGCTGCGGCACCGGTGAACTCGCTCAGCACCAGGGCGCCGCCGAGGTCGTTGCGGCACGCCACGTACTCCTTGGCGACCAGGTTCATCCCGTCACGCAGTGGCGTCACGAGCATGACGTCGGCGGCGACGAAGAAGGCGATCAGGTCGTCGCGGGGGATCGGACGGTGCAGGTATTGCACGATCGGCCGACCGACCTCGCTGTAGCGGCCGTTGATGTTGCCGACGAGCTGTTCGATACCCGCGCGCATCTGGATGTAGCTTTCCACGCGTTCGCGGCTCGGTGTCGCCAGCTGGACCATGACGGTGTCGGCGGCGTCGATTCGCTTCTCCTCCAGCAACTCCTGGAGCGCTCGTAGCCGGACGTCGATGCCCTTGGTGTAATCGAGCCGGTCGACGCCGAGCATGATCGTCTTCGGGTTGCCGAGTTCTTTGCGGATCTCGGCGGCACGTTTGCGGATCTCCTTGGATCGCGCCTTCGCGTCGAGCTCGCCGGAGTCGATGGAGATAGGGAAGGCCCCGACCCGTACCGTGCGGAAACCGACCTGCACCACACCGAACCGCGACCGCACGCCAACGGTGCCCTTGCTGGTGGCCTGACCGGCGAGGCGTCGTGCGAGATAGAGGAAGTTCTGGGCGCCGCCGGGGAGGTGGAAGCCGATGAGGTCGGCACCGAGGAGCCCCTCGACGATCTCGGTTCGCCAGGGCAGCTGCATGAACAACTCGACCGGCGGGAAGGGGATGTGCAGGAAGAACCCGATCTTGAGGTCGGGGCGCAGCATGCGCAGCATCTTCGGGACGAGCTGCAGTTGGTAGTCCTGCACCCACACGACCGCACCTTCGGCGGCGGCCTTCGAGGCGGCCTCGGCGAAGCGGCGGTTCACCTCGACGTAGGTGTTCCACCACTCGCGGTGATATTCGGGTTTGACGATCACGTCGTGGTAGAGCGGCCACAGGGTGGCGTTGGAGAAGCCTTCGTAGTATTCGGCGATCTCCTGCGTCGACAGCGGCACCGCCTGGATGCCGATGCCCTCGACCTCAGGGTTCTCGTCGGAGTCGGCGATGCCCGACCACCCCACCCAGGCACCGGTGTGGGAGCGGAGGATGGGTTCGAGAGCGGTGACCAGACCGCCGGGGCTGCGCTTCCAGGTGATCTCGCCGTCGGCGTCGACCGACTTGTCGACGGGCAGCCGGTTGGCCACCACGACGAACTCGGCGCCGGATTCGGGTATCGCTCGGCTCTCCGAGGTCACGGGTCAGGCGTTCTCGCCCGGTGCGATTCCCAACATCGCCAGCAGCATCCGGCACTCGTCGGCGTCTGTCGCGTAGGCGGCGACGACGCGTCGCGCGGAGATCGCGGTCTCGTCGGCCACCGGCTCCAGCTCTTCGTCGGCGATGTCGGTGGTTTTGGCTGCTGCCATCATGTCCCCTCGGTCGTGGCCCCGGATGGGGCGCCGCGGTCGTCGGATGTCGTGGTTGTCGCACCGTCGTGTGGTGCGCGCGACCTCCCATGGTACCCGGTCACCCGCTGAGGGCTTCGCGGTCACCACTCGATCCGGCGGCGTCGGCGCAGGCGCCGCCGGTGTGCCCATTCGGGCCGGACGATCTGGGGCCGACGCAGGGTGCGGGCGATGAACTCGCCGAGGGTCACCCCCGCGGCCAGCGCGCAGCCCACGCCCAGGGCGCTGCCCGCCCAGGTGAGTCCGTCGAGGGTCTGATCGTTGAGCAGCCCGTACAGACCGCGGTAGACGGCGAGACCCGGCAGCAGAGGCGTGATGCCGGCAACCGCGACGACCAGTGGTGGGGTGAGTGCGCGGCGGGCCAGCAGACCGCCGAGCATGCCGATGCAGACCGCGGCCAGACCGGACCCGATGACATCGCCGACCGGGATGAACGAGGCGCCCGCGGCCACGCCGACACCGATCACGCCGGAGATGAAGGCGACCGGCAGCGCGCGCCGCTCGGCGTAACAGGCCAACGCGAACGCGAATGCGGCGAAGGCGCCCGCGGCCACGCGTGCAGGGATGTCGACGGCGGCGAACTCGGTGGTGGTGGTGATGGCGGGCAGATAGATGCCGACCGCCGACAGCATCCGCAGCGCCATACCGACGCCGGCGATGATGCCACCGGTCATCAGCAACAGCTCGAAGAAGCGGGCGACGCCGGTGATCGGTGCGCCGGTGATGGCGTCCTGCACCGAGCCCACCAGCGACAGTCCCGACAGCAGCACGACGATCCCCGCCGCGATGACCTGGGACGGCATGATCTCGAACCCGAGTTTCTCGCCGCCCTCGAACACCAGCGCCGCCGGTACCACCGCGATGAAGCCGCCGGTGACCTGTTGGAAGAAGATCGGGGTGCCGATGCGATTGAGTAGCCGATTGATGGTGACGGTGACCCCGGTCGTCATGAACGCCAACAGCGCGATCAGCGGTCCGCCGCCGAGCAGCACGCTGATGCCTGCGGCCATCAGCCCCCACGCGAGAGTCGCGACCTTGTAGGGGTAAGGGTGCGGGGCGGCGATGATCGCGTCGACCATCCGGTGCGCGGTGGCCGGCGTGATCGCCGAATCCCGGATGCGGCGGATGAGTTTGTCGACCTGCGCGAGTCGGGTGAAGTCCAGCGAGCGGTAGTGGACGGTCTCCATCGTCGTGATGGGCGGCAGCGTCGCGCCGCGTCGGGCGCTGACGACGATGGTGTTGTAGGTGACATCCACGTCGACGTCCTCGATGCCGTAGATGTTCGCGACGAACTGGATCTGGCTGCCGGTGTCGATCGCGCCGGTCCCCGAGTCGAGCAGCACCGCGCCGATCTTGGTCGCCAGGTCGAGCACCTCGGTGATGGCCCCGACGTCGAACCGATCGATCGGACGCCGGGGCGCCACCATGATGCTGCCGGGTTCGATGGTGTCGATCGTGGCCTGGCTGGTGCCGATGAGGCGGCGGGCGGTGCGGCGGATATACTCGCGCAAGCATGCCTCCTTAGCTCAGTGGTAGAGCACTCGCCTTGTAAGCGAGCGGTCGTCAGTTCAATCCTGACAGGGGGCTCGCCTGCAGACTGCGGCCCGTCCGGTGTGATTTCGGACGGGCCGTCGGTCTTGGGTGGGTGCAGTCGATGTCGTCGAGTTGTCATCGTCCCGCGCCGGCCTGTGTGCGCGATTAGAGTTCGCGTATGACTTTCCACGTCGACTCCGAAGTGGGTCCGCTGGCCCAGGTCATCCTGCACAAGCCGGGGATCGAGTTGTTGCGTCTCACACCCGACAACGTCAAGGGACTGCTGTTCGACGACGTGATGTGGGCTGAGAAGGCGCAGGAGGAGCACGAGCAGTTCCAGCAGATCCTGCGCGACCTCGGGGTGACGGTCCACCTCTATCAGGACCTGCTCGCCGAGGCACTCGCCCAGGACGGTGCGCGCGACGAGCTGGCGGCCGAGCTGATCACCGAAACCCAGTTCGGGACCGAACTCGATGGACCCCTGCAGGAGTTGCTCGACGAGCGCACACCCGACCAGCTGGCCGAGCTGTTGATCGGCGGCATGCTCAAACGAGAGGCGGCGCCGCATCTCGGTGGCGTGTCGAGCCTGCTGCTCCACAGCCTCGACGACGACGGCTTCCTCCTCGCGCCGCTGCCCAATCATCTGTTCCAGCGCGACAATTCGGCGTGGATCTACGCCGGGGTCAACCTCAACCCGATGGCCAAACCGGCACGGCAACGCGAGACCATCAACTCCCGGCTGATCTACAACTTCCATCCGATGTTCACCGCGGAGGAGTTCGTGTTCTACAACGGCAACGATCCGATGCGGCACACACCGGCCACCATCGAGGGCGGGGACATTCTCGTCATCGGCAACCGCACGGTGATGATCGGTATGAGCGAACGTACCGCCCCGCAGGGCATCGAGGTGCTCGCCGAAAACCTGTTCAAGTCGGGGACCGTCGACAAGGTCATCGTCGTCGAACTCCCGATGGAGCGGGCGTTCATGCATCTCGACACCGCCATGACGCAGGTCGATCGCGACGCGTTCAGTGTCTACCCATATCTGCCGGATACCTTGCGCTCCTACACTCTGGTGCCGCGAAACGACCAGGGCCACTTCACCGTGACCGAGAACGCCGAGCTGTTCGCCGTGGTGGCCGAGGCGCTCGGGGTGGACACGTTGCGGGTTCTCAAGGCGCCGATCGACCGGCTCGAGGCGGCCCGGGCGCAGTGGGACGACGGCAACAACTTCTTGACCGTATCGCCGGGGGTCGTGGTCGGGTACGAACGCAATGTCACCACCAACAAATACTTGGGCGACAACGGCATTCAGGTCATCGCCATGTCGGGGTCGGAGCTCGGGCGTGGTCGAGGCGGGCCACGGTGTATGTCCTGCCCGATCGAGCGTGAGGCCTGAGCATGAGCGACACACAGTCCGGCGGTGGCTGCTCGTCTCCCGTGGTGGAGACCACCTCGGGCGCCTATCGCGGTGTTCGTGACCACTGGATTCACGTGTGGAAGGGCATCCGGTACGCCGCGCCACCCGTGGGTGAGAATCGCTGGTGCCGTGCGCGTCCGGCGATTCCGCACGCCGGTGTCGTCGATGCCGACCGGTTCGGTGCGGTGTGTCCACAGGCGCGTAATCCGGCGATCGGTCTGGGTAGCGATCCGGTGATGGACGAGGACTGTCTGTTCCTCAACGTGTGGGCCCCGGTGGCCGGCGCCGACTCACCACGACCGGTGATCGTGTGGGTACATGGTGGGGCCTACGTTTTCGGATCCGGTGGTCAACCCCTCTACGACGGCACCCGGATGGCCGCGCAGCGTGACGTCGTGGTGGTCACGATCAACTACCGCATCGGTGCCTTCGGGTTCGCCGACATGGGGTCGGTGATCGATGGTGCGGAAACCAATGTCGCATTGTCGGATGTGCTGGCCGCGTTGACGTGGGTGCGCGACAACATCTCCGGGTTCGGTGGCGACCCGGCGCAGGTGACGGTGGCCGGCGAGTCGGCGGGCGGTGGGATCGTCACCACGCTGCTCACGATCCCGGCCGCTCGCGGACTGTTCCATCGGGCGATCGCCCAGAGCTCACCGGCGACGGCGGTGGCCTCGGCGCAGCGGATGGGGATTGTTTCCGAGCGTATCGCCGCCGCTATTCCCGGCGATCTCCGCTCGGCGTCGTCGGCGCAGTTCGTCGACGCGCAGATGCAGGTCTTCGCCGAAGTACCACAGGAGAATCCGGGAATCCTGGCCTTCACGGTCACCGTTGACGGGGATCTGGTTCCGCATCACCCGATCGACGTGTACCGGGCCGCCGAATCGATCCCGGTGCCGTTGCTGATCGGAACGAACCGCGACGAGTCCGCGCTGTTCCGTTACATGAAGTCCCCGTTGATGCCGATCGACCTGTCGACGATCCGCACCATGTTCGAGCGGATCGCGCTCGAACAGCCCGAACTCCGTGTACCCGATGAGCACACCGTACTCGCGGCGTATCCGCGGAATGCCAAGGCCGCCGGGCTCGGCATTGCGCGTGACCTGGCTTTCCGGATGCCGACGCTGTGGGTCGCTGATGCGCACGCCGAGGTGGCGCCGGTGTACATGTACCGATTCGACTGGGCGCCCAGGATGTTCCGTGTACTGCGCCTCGGTGCCACGCACGGCACCGAGCTCAACTACACCTGGGGCAATCTTCCAGCGGGACGCAAGGACATCACCTACAAGCTGGGTGGGCGGGCAACCGGTGAACATATTGCCGAACGGCTCCTCGGTCGCTGGGGATCGTTTGTGCGAGAGGGTGTTCCCGATGTCCGGCTCGACTCGGGCCCGACGCCCTCGTGGCCCCGATACCGCAGCGACGATCGCCGCTCCCTGGTGATCGACGAGGACGATCGCGTGGTCCAAGGGCTCGACGACAACCTCCGCGACACCTGGGGCAACGACATCCTCGCCTTCCGCTGAGGTATCGCGGGGACGAATCCAGCACCGGTGCAGGTGGTCTCGAGGCTCGCCGCACGCGGCTCGCACCTCGACCATCGGGGTATGACGCTCTCCTCGAAGGATGCTGACGCTTCCCATCCGACGATCGGATACTCGGACGCTCCCACCCCGGTGGTCGAGGTGTCGAGGAGCGCTAGCGACGAGCGTCGAGACCCGTTGTGCCGAAAGGCTTCCGGGCCACGGGCACGACACCTCGACCATCGGGTGGGTTTATTCTATGGAGTTCTCAAACAACAGATGCGGTCCCGGCCAGGCCGGGTGCAGGGGAATCAAGTAGTAGGGCAGATCAGGCTGCGGTGTCGTCGAGTCGCATGGTGCGGCGGTGATACGACGGCACGGGTCGTCGTTTCGGATCCACGCTGGCGGGTGGAATCAACCAGGGGTGTCGGTCGAATCCCATGATGATGTCCCAGCCGTGGTGGTGCACGTCGTCATGACAACTGGTGCAGAGCAGGCATCCGTTGTCGAGGTCGGTGGGACCACCCTCACTCCAGTGCCGCACGTGGTGTCCTTGGCAGCGTCCGGCGTGGGCACCGCATTTGATGCACCCGCGATCCCGCACCAACAACGCTTTGCGTTGCCCTGGAGTGAAGAAGCGTTCCTGGCGTCCGACGTCGAGGGGAACACCTTCGGGGTTGAGAATGATTCTGGTGATCGTGGTGTCACACGACAGCATTTTCGCGGTGGCTTCGGTGATGGCTCCCATGTTCTGCAAGTCGCCGCCGAGTGCCGGGTTGTCCGCTGACCAGGTCCACAACAGGCCGTTGGTGGGTTTGGTCGAGAAGGTGGTGTCGGCCAATCCTTGTGCCGCCAACTCCACGATCGTTTCGAATGCGGCCGCGCAGATCTGTTCGGGTGTCCGCGGATC
>NZ_MVPX01000620.1:0-574 GCF_002043085.1 Gordonia sp. i37
CGATCTCGGCCGCGAAGAAAGCCGACGCCGCCTTCAGGATCCCGTTCGCTCGTTTGAGCTCGGCCACCTCGCGCTTGAGTCGTCGAATCTCCTCGCTATCGGCCTTGGCTGGCGCGCTGGCGGCGCCCGACGGCGCCTTGCGCACCCACTGGCGAACCGTCTCCGCCGAGCCGACTCCGAGCAAATCCGCAGTCTTGCCCATCGCCGCCCACTCGGTGGACCCCTGAGCCACCAACTGCTCGACCATGTCCACCGCGTCGCGCTTCAACTCATCCGAGTATCGCTTCGATCCTGCCACTGCCATAGGTTTCATTCTCCCTTGAGACGAACCCTCCGGAAACACCGGGACGGATCAGGTGGCTTGTTTGACGACGTCTGACAGCTGATCCCCGTCGATGAATTGGGTTTTGGTCGTCACCGAAGCACTGAGGATTGCGTTCGTTCCCCGTTTGGTGAGTGGTCCCTCAGGATAGGACTATCAAAAAGAGTGCTGGTGTGGTCTCTATCAAGATGACTCGGGGAGCGCCCCTGTAAGTCGCAATATCGATTCGCGAGCCGGTGCCCGATGTGGCTT
>NZ_MVPX01000621.1:0-23925 GCF_002043085.1 Gordonia sp. i37
AACGAAGAGGAATAGCCATGCCAGATCCTGACCTCCGACCCGAGATCGCACTCGGCTGGCGTAGATCGATGATGAGCGGTCTCGACCCCGGTATGGAAGTACAGGAACCTCGGCTCTTCGAGGTCGACCGGCACAGCCGACTCCTGCGCGCCGCCGACCCGGTGTTGACCCGGATGGTCGACGAACTCAGTGACACCCGGTTCTCGATCTTGCTTGCAGACCACGCGGCCCGGATCGTCGATCTACGCCGAAGTAGCCGCGTGGCCGACCGGCATCTCGACCGTGCCAAAGCGGTTCCAGGGGCGACTTATCTCGAAGAAACCAGTGGCACCAATTCGTTGGCGACTGCGTTCGAACTCCGTAAGCCGATCGCGGTTGCCGGCGACGAGCATTTCCTCGAGGCGCTACGCGTCTTCTGTTGCTACGGCGCGCCGATCATTCACCCGATCACTCGGCGTTTGGAGGGCGTCCTGGACGTGACCGGTCCCGTGGAGGACATCAGCAACCTGCTGGGTCCTTTCCTGATGCGCGCCGTTCGGGATATCGAACAACGGCTTCACGAGGGGTCGAAGCTCAGTGAACAGCGACTGTTCGCCGAGTTTCAGATGGAGGCGGCCCGAAAGAAGTCCGCGATCATGCTGTTCGGCGAGAATCTGGCACTGAGCAATGCCGCCGCGATGGATCTGATCAGCGGTGACGATCACCCTGCCTTGCGGGCTCTCGCTGCTGATCTCTCGGATCGCGAACATGTGACGCGAAGCCTTTCCCTGGCGTCGGGTCGTCCCGTCGACGTGCACGCACGACTCGTCGACGAGAGCAGGGACGGGGTGCTGATCGAGGTCGTTCCCCATGAGACGGTTTTCCATCCGATGAAAGGCGCGGCAGGTAGTCGTCTCGGCGTGGAGGATCCGACTGGTCAACGTCGCGGCGGGCACATCACCGTGGTGATCGGAGCACCCGGAACCGGTAAGACGACGCGCGCGCGCGAACTCGCCGGCGTCGACGCAACGTGGATCGATGTCGGCGGAGCCGAGGACTGGACATCGCGGCTCCGTCGAGCTGAATCTGTCGGAACGCCCCTGGTCGTGGACAACGCGCACCTCAGCAGCCCGCGCGAGGCCGCGATACTGAGGGCGACGGTTGGCGCGGCCACGAATTCGGTGGTAATCACCTTGACCGACGACGACCTCCCCAACGAGCATCAAGCGCTGGCCGCCGTCGCCGACGTGCGAGAGGAACGTCCTCTGCTGCGCGATGCAGGTGCCGAGTTTCCAGCCGTCGTGCGCGCTGCTCTCGATCGCGTCATCGCTGCATCAGGTCCGGACGAATCCGGCGTGTACTCACGTTCGTCGACGCAGATTCGCATCACACCCTCAGCTATTGAGGCGCTTGCCGCCCAGGACTGGCCGGGGAATCTGACAGAACTCGACCATGTGCTTCGCACGGCACTGCGAGGTAGGAACGCGGGCGATGTGACCGTCGAAGACCTTCCCGTGACGCATCGCGCAAAGCCTGATCGTGTTCTCACGCCGCTCGAGCGCGCAGAGCGCGCGACCATCATGGCTACGCTACGCGCCTCCGACGGCAACAAGGCGGCTGCCGCCACCACGCTCGGGATCGGCAGGAATACCCTCTACCAGCGAATTCGCTACTACGGCATCGGCTGATCCGCATCCTTGGTGCGGCCGTGGGTCCGCGTTGCATCACTGCCACGAGGAGTAGCTGGCGCCGAAACGTACTCCCTCGGGGAGTGTTCGAAATCAGGACACTCGGTGCAGACGCAAGCGTTCACAGTGATGAATGCCATAGTCATCCACGCGATGTGCCGGCGAACACCGAGGCGCATCGCTGCTTTCGAGGAGATCGCATGAGTGCGCCCACGGACGTGAAGTACGTCAACATCATCAACGGCGAGCGTGTCGGGTCCGATGCGACCGCGCCGGTCTACAACCCTGCCACCGGCCAGGTCATCGCCGACGTTCCGGTTGCCAGTCCCGAGGACCTCGATCGCGCCGTCGAAGCGGCGCGCGCAGCGTTCCCCGCCTGGTCGGCGAGGCCGATTGCCGAGCGTCAGGCTATCGTGTCGGCCATCGGCGACCGCCTCGAGGAGCATGCCGAGGAGTTCATGGCGCTGCTCACCTCCGAACAGGGTAAGCCGCGTGCAATGGCCGAGTGGGAGGTCTACGGATCGATCGCGTGGTTCCGCGAGATCGCCAAGCAGGAGCTTCCCGAAGAGGTTCTGGAGGACACTCCAGAGCGCAAGGTGATCAGCCGGCACACCCCGCTCGGTGTGGTCGGAGCGATCGTTCCTTGGAACTTTCCGATCCTGCTGGCGGTGTGGAAGATCGCCCCGGCACTCGTCTCGGGCTGCACCATCATCGTCAAACCGTCGCCGTTCACGCCGCTCTGTGATCTGCGGTTGACCGAGATCGTGCAGGATCTCGTGCCCGCAGGCGTGTTCAGCGCGTTGTCCGGGGACGACGAACTCGGCAAGTGGATGACGTCGCATCCGGGCATCGCGAAGATCGCCTTCACCGGAAGCACCGAGACCGGCAGGCACGTGATGGCTTCTGCTGCCCACACGCTCAAGCGGGTCACCCTGGAACTCGGCGGCAACGACCCGGCTATCGTCCTACCCGACGTCGACCCCAAAAAGGTTGCACCGCAGATCTTCTGGGCTGCATTCCAAAACAACGCACAGTTCTGCAATGCGGCCAAGCGTGTGTACATCCACGACGACGTCTATGACGCTGTGCGCGACGAGTTGGTGGAGTACGCGAAGACCGTCGTGGTCGGCGACGGCGCCAACGCCGATACGCAACTCGGTCCCATCCAAAACAAGCCTCAGCTGGAAAAGGTCACCGAGTACTTCGACGACTGCAAGGCCAACGGTTACACCTTCGCGCTCGGTGGGGAGATCGACAACGAAGCCGAGGGCTGGTTTGTGCCCGTCACCCTCGTGGACAATCCGCCGGAGAAGTCGCGGCTGGTTGCCGAGGAACCGTTCGGACCGATTCTGCCGCTGCTCAAGTGGAATGACGAAGCGGACGTGATCGCGCGGGCAAATGACACCGTGTGGGGCCTGGGCGCCACGGTGTGGGGTGACGACCTCGAGGCCGTCGAGCGGATCGGCCGTCAGATCGAGGCAGGAACTGTGTGGCTCAATGAAGTTCACCAGTATTCGCCCCACCAGGTCTTCGGAGGCCACAAGCAGTCCGGTATCGGAGCCGAGAACTCGCTACACGGCCTGGCCGAGTACACCAATCATCAGACCGTGTGCCTCAATCGCGTCGAGGGCACGGTGGCCTGACCGTCATGACCTTCTCTCGTCCCGCAGTCAGCCTCGCGGAACTTCTTCCGTGGGCAGCTCTCCGCCACCCCGACCGGGTCGCACTGATCACCTCCACTCGCACGCTCACCTACGCGGAGCTCGACGCCCTGTCCAACAGGGTGGCCTCAGCGCTGCGCGACAGGGGTTTCGGCGTCGGCGACGTGGTGTCGTTGTTCGGTCAGAACAGTTGGCAGTGGATCGTCGCGTATCACGGCGTCCTGAAAGTCGGCGGTGTCGTCAACCCGATCAACGTGATGTTGACCGGCCCTGAACTGAACTACGTACTCAATGACTGCGGGGCGAGGGGATTGTTCCTCGGCGCTGACGAGGCCGAGCGTGTCGGCGAGTTCCTGGGTGATATCGACCTTGTGGTCAACGTCACCTTCGACGCCGCGTTCGACGAACTGCTCGCTGCGGGTGATGCCGCTGAGTTCCCGATCGCGCAACGCCAACCCCGCGATCTGGGCAGTATCGGCTACACCTCCGGGACGACCGGTCACCCCAAAGGTGCGATGCAGTCGCTGGAGTCGGTACTGCTCAACTGCGCGCACACGGCGACGATGCACGGAAAGACGCACCGCGACGTGATCCTGTCTGCGCTCCCGGCGGCGCATGTGTACGGCAACGTGGCGATCAACGGCACCTTCTTGGCCGGAGGGACCGTCGTCCTCATGGAGCGATTCGACCCGGGTGTGGCATTCGGCCTGATGGCCGAGCACGGCGTGACAGTGTTCGAAGGCGTACCCGCGATGTATTCGATGCTTCTTGCCGCCCCCGATATGGCGACCACCGATCTCTCCGGGTTGAGAGTGAGTACCGTTGGCGGGCAGACATTTTCGCCCATCATCATCGAACAGTGGGAGAAGCTGACCGGCGCGCCACTACTCGAGCTGTGGGGGATGACCGAACTGTCCGGTCTCGGCACAACTCACTCGGTGTATGCGCCCGCATGTCCGGGTTCGATCGGTGTGTCCCTACCGGGCAACGAGATCGCTGTTGCGCCGATCGACGGGTCGACCGACCCGGTGCCCATGGGCGAGGCGGGGGAGCTGATGGTGCGTGGGCCGCTGGTGATGCTCGGCTACCACGGGAGGCCGGAGGCGACCGCTGAGGTGCTCTCCGAGGACGGTTGGCTACGCACGGGTGACGTTGCCTACCAGAATGATTCGGGCCACGCGTTCATTGTTGACAGACTCAAGGACATGATCATCACGGCTGGATACAACGTGTATCCAGCCGAGATCGAACGAGTTGTGGCCGCACATCCGGACGTCGCCATGGTCGCGATCGGTCGTCGCCCCGACGCCGTCAAGGGTGAGATCGCGGTCGCATACGTTGTCCTGCGCGCCGATCGAGAGCCGGACAAGGACTCGATTCTGGCGTTCTGTGTTGATCGGCTAGCCGCGTACAAGCGGCCACGTGACGTGGTGTTCGTCGACCAACTGCCGACCACGTCGTCGGGAAAGCTGCTCAGGAGAAAGCTTTCCGAGCTCGACTCAATGGCAGCGACGTAGCCCCTATCCGTCGCGGATAGCTTGGCGCGTCCATGCCTGTCCCGATGGTGAGTGCGCCAGCGCACAACTACGGAGCATTGTGAGCTACGGAACATCAGATACCGGGAAACTGGTTCAGTTAGAGGAGATTCCATGCAGGTAGTGGCAGAGGGCTACAACGCCTTCGAGACAACGAAGTCACCGGTGGGCGAGGTGAAGTACCTCGACTCGCCCCAGGACGTGATCGAGATCGTCCAGTCGGGCAAACTTAGCGAGTTCATCTTGTTGGTCCGGGGTGGGACAACGACCTTCCTCACGCCCGCGTTGAGCATGGGTGCCATCGGCGTCATCACCATGTCGGGGGCGCCGGAGTCGCACCTGGGCATCCTGTCGCGCGAGTTTCAGATCCCGTGCGTGATGACCGCGCACCTGACCGACAGTGACTCGCGGTACGAGGTCGGTAACACCGACAACTCGCATTTCGTCGAGATCACGGAGGCGCTCGTCGGCAAGAAGGTGCAATTGCTTTGCGACGATGACGAAGTCGGCCGAGTGAGTCTGGTCTGAGGGGAGTGGAGATGACCATCAACGCGCAAGCAGGGGCCAAGGCCACCTACAAGGATCGCTACCGCGCGGAGGACGACGGACTCCGTTTTCAAGACCTGACCTTCGAGGGCAACTTCGTCGGGATGGAACCTGTGACCGACGGCATCCTCGGCGACAAGATGATGCGAGCACGTGCCAAGAGCAAAGTGCTCGAGAAGGTCGGCAAGGATGACGTTCTGAAGGAACAGTTCACGCTCGACGAACTCAATGACCTCAACAACTACCTCGCCTGGAATATCTGGGACACGCTCGTCATGCGTGCAACGGAGGGTGTCTCGGGAATGATCCCGCGGCAGGAGTACGAGATCCTGGCGTTCATGCACGAGTTCTACCGTTGGCCCGAGTTCCTCCGTCTGGCGACGGATACCGTTGGTGCGCAGGGTCTTCTGGACATCGGAGCGTCGGCTCGGCGCGAAGTCGGCACCAAGGTCAATTCGGTGCACGATTGGTCGATCGGTGCAGTCGGATTCGGTATGGGGCGCTGCGGGCTCCTCGCTCTGGAGGCGATCGGCCCAGATGAGTACGTCGAAGAATCCAACACGATGCTCAAGTTCATGCAGCGCATTCTGTGGGGCAAGCGTCAGGACGGCTATATCCTGAACTCCCAGGATCGCTACCGTGGAGCCATCCACGATGAGGACTTCCTGTCGACGCTGACCGCGCAGCTCGTCCCGCTCGAAGAAGGCGCCCCGGACCACACCGCGCTGACGAAGTTCAACGCCGCGGCGGAGTTGTTGGCATTCCTGCAACATTTCGACAACCGCCTCGGACTCGGCGACACAGGCCCCTACGAGCTGCCCAACGGCAATCTGCTGATTCTGCGGGACCTCTTCGTGAACGAGCCGATCTTCCATTGGGCTGACGTGTGTGAGGATGCCGGACTTCCCTACGCGTACACCGTGGCTCTGGAAATTGATCCAGAAGCGATGGGGCTACAGGAAATTCGTGTCAACGACATCTCGACCACATTCACCCGTCCGAAGAACTACATCCCCGCCATCGTCGGGGGCGCAGTCTTCGCGCGCGAGAAGTGGGACTCCCCGATGAGCGAACTGCGGACACTGCCCATCGGTGACCTCGCCGGCGAACTGCCCAAGATCCAGGATGCAACGCTCAAGCTGTATCGCAAGATCTCGCGGATGCCGCGTCGGGACCTGATCTGGTCGGGACACTACGTCTACTACGTAGACATGATCCAGCCCTACCTGCAGCGCGCCGGGGTGTACGAGAAGTGTTGCCGCGATCTACAGATGTGGGAGGTCGACCAGCGGGTCGCCAACTACTACTACGACATCACCAAGCGTGGATTCGCTCAGGAGGTCGTGCCGCACAAGATCTTCTCTGGTCGCGGCTACCTGCCGTTCGGAGAGAACGCGGACCTCCGCTCGTCCAAGTACACGTGGCTGTAATCAGCCACCAACGTATCCACTGACACCGATCGTCATCTCGCGGTGGTCGTCTGAGTATTCGCCTGGACGGCCACCGCGAGTGGCTTCTGGTAACCCGAGGAATCCAATGACATCAACACTTTTGGACAAAGATCTCTACGATGCGCTCAACGTGGTAGCATTGAAGAAGATGTCCACCGCCGCCGGCGTGGCGGATACCACCACCCTTGACCTCGACGCAGCGCAGGCCGCGCTGGCGACTCTTGCCGATCGCAATCTCATCGTGCTGGTCGGCGACAACGCGTTGCCCACCGATGCCAGCGCTGAGACGCTCACCGAATCCGCGGCCGAGATCTACGCTTCCGTACGGACCGATCCTGCCGTTCTTGCGGTTGCTGACAAGTTCGAAGACGTGAATGCGCGGTTCCTGCGGGCGATGTCGGCATGGCAGCAGATCGAAGTCGGCGGGCGCAAGATCACCAACGATCACTCGGATTCCGACTACGACAACAAGATCATCTCGCAGATCGACAAGCTCGTGTCGCGATTGGCCGGCCTTCTCGAGACGCTGGGTGAACGCGATCCGCGATTCCGTATCTACATCACGAGGTTTCGTGACTCGCTCGACAAAGTAGATGCGGGCGACATCGCATTTGTCTCCGATCCGACACGTGACTCGGTGCACAACGTCTGGTTCGAGTTCCACGAAGACCTGCTGCGCACCCTGGGCAGAAAGCGAAAGGAATGACCACCATGAGCGGCACCTCGCCGACAACGCGCACCGGCGTGACCCGCGCATTCACCGACCCCGGAGATGTGGACCTCAACGAGGTCGGCGGCAAGGGATTCGGATTGATAGAGATGACCAGGAGTGGTCTGCGGGTACCGCCGGGCTTCGTGATCTCGACAGCGGCGTGCCACAACTATCTGGAGGCCGGAGAACTCACTGAGTCGTTGATCTCCGAGATCACCTCACGATTGGCCGACGTCGAAGCCGAAACGTCGAAAACGTTTGGTGCAGGGCCGATTCCGTTGTTGTTGTCGGTGCGATCCGGGGCCCCGGTCTCGATGCCCGGCATGATGGACACTGTCCTCAATCTCGGCGTGAGCCGAGAATCCGCGATTGCTCTCGCAGATGTCACCGGCAACGTCCGATTCATGGCTGACGTCGTATTCCGTTTTCACGGTATGTATGCCGAGACGGTGCTCGACGCCTTCGAGGTCCCCGAGCGTCACGAACTCGACGAAGTCCTCGACGGGTTGCCAGACGACGCGTCAGCGGGTGGCGTGTACGACGCCGTCTGGTCCTACTGTGCCGCCAAACTGACCGAGGATTCCGACGACGTCGTGCCGACGGATCCGTACGAACAGCTCATCGGGGCAGTGGAAGCGGTCTTCCGCTCGTGGAACACGCGTCGCGCAGTAACCTATCGCGACGTCCACGGCATTCCCCACGACCTCGGAACTGCCGTGGTCGTGCAGTCGATGGCATTCGGCAACCTCGACTCGAACAGCGGTTCCGGCGTGGTGTTCACTCGGAACCCGGTCACTGGCGAACTCGGCATGTTCGGGGAATACCTCGAGGCCAGCCAAGGCGAGGACGTTGTCGCGGGAACCAGAACGCCAGACCCCGTCCAGAAGATGTCCGAGAAAGCTCCCGACGCGTTCGCCGAGCTGACACAGACGTGCGAAGCAATGGAACGCAGACGGCAGGACATGCTCGACATCGAGTTCACTGTTGAGCGGGGTGAGTTGTACATGCTGCAGGTGCGGAGTGCCAAGCGCACTGCGCGAGCGGCGATCCGCATCGCAACGGACATGTACGACGAAGGGATCATCGACGCTGCGGCGGCTCTGGGTTCGGTATCACTGGACCAGGTTCGCAATGTGCAGCGTCCGGGATTCGATCCCGCAGAACTCGCCGCCGCAACCGAATCCGGCAAGGTGATCACGCGCGGTGTGGGCGCATCGCCGGGCCAGGTCGTCGGAGAACTCTACTTCGATTCGGAGTCGGCTCAGGAGGCGGCCAAGGCTGGACGTCCGGCAATACTTGCGCGTCCGATCACCAGCCCGACTGACCTGCACGGCATGATCGCAGCTGACGGAATCGTCACTGCCACAGGTGGTTCGACGTCGCACGCGGCTGTTGTCGCACGAGCACTGGGAACGACCTGCATCGTCGGCTGTGCTGAACTACAGATCGATCCGACCGCCGGAATCATGACGGTCGGCGACCGAACCTGGACTACCGGTGACCTCGTCAGCCTCGATGGTGCGACCGGTGATGTGATCGACGGTCAGATCACCCTGGTCGACGGGGCGGGCGAGGGGGGCGACGGACTCGCCGCACTCCTCGACCTGGCCGCATCGGCAAACGCGGGCATCTCGGTCCTCGGGCGCGCCCACACTGTCGACCAGGTTGCCGAGGTCAACTCGCGCGGTGGCGATGGTGTCGTGAGCGCCGTCGACGACGTCTTGGTGACGGCCGGTCTTCTCGACCAACTCGTCGCAGATCTGGAATCAGGAAAAGAACTCACCGCCGCTGCAGCGGATCTCGAGTCGGCGATAGTCAAAGCCTTCACGCCGTTGTTCGCGGCAGTCGGCAGCTCGGTCGAGGTCGACATCCGCGGTCTGGACTTCCACGCTGACGATGTCGCGGAACTGCTGTCGGTGGCCAATCTTTGCGCGATGCATCCACAGGTTGCCATGCCGATGGGTTCGCCCGAGCTCGTCTCCGCCCAACTGCGAGGCCTCGCCAAGGCTGCGGAGGGCACCGGCGCGTCGGTGTGCTTCGTCAGCCCGCGGATGAGTGGTGCGGCAGAGGCAAGAGCGCTTCGTTCCCTTCGCGATTCGATCGGCGTGCCGGTCAGACTCGGTGGGTACGTCACCAATACGCAAGGGGTACTGGAGATCCCCGCGATTGCTGCCGAACTCGACCAGGTGTGGCTGGAGCTGCAGCGATTGCAGGCTGCGACGTACGGAATCCCGCCGCGACATCTCTTGGCGGCGGAGCCCCTCGACAGCTACGTCCGTGACGGATTGATCGACATCGATCCGCGCAAGAAGATCAGCGAGTTCGTCGAGAAACTGGTCGACGACACGTTGGAGCGGCTCGAGTCCCCGGCCACGCTGAGTGTCCGATTGGCCGGTGCCGTGTCGGATGAAACAGTGCATCTGCTGCGGCGCAAAGGAATTAAGCGATTCGCAGTGTCCGTTGACGAGCTACGACCGGCTCGTCTGGCCGTGGCCAGGTAGAGCCTGCAGCCCGAGCACAGACCCGTCCCCGAGAGCATCCGGCGCTCTCGGGGACGGGTCTGTGGCGGTATTGCAGGCATTGTTGGGCCGGCAGGAAATTCGTGCGCGTGGCCATGTAGCTGCGCGGGGCACTGGCTCTACCAGCGCACCGCCCCTCATGGCGCGCAACGCCTCTCAGTGCACGACACCAGGCAGGCCCGTGGTCGGGCCTGCCTGGCGATTCGCTCATGGTGAGCAGCAGACAGAGCGCTACGCGCCGAGGCCGACCCCGTAGGTGCTTCGCAACGCCTCGGAGAGACGGGGATCCACCACGGTCGTGTCCAGAACCGCGAGCACACGGCGCCCGAACGTCGCCCTGTCCACACCGAACGTGACGAAGATGTCTTCTGCCGAGCCGCCGCCAAATCGGTGCCATCGGGCGGCGAAGTCGAGGAGTAGCTGGGTTTCGGGACGATCAGTGGCGCTACGTGGTAACGCGCGTTCAGGAAGGGAAGGATTCATCGATGACGACCTCGGCCTCGGGATGGGGACGTGGAATCACGTGTGAGGCATAGAGTTCGCCTACGCGTTCGGCTGCAGCCACGCCTGCTGCCACCGCCGCCTGGACCGCACCCACATCGCCGTGGACCAGTACCGTCACCTGCCCGTTGCGCAATGCGCGGCAGCCGTCGAGGGTGACATTGGCGGCCTTGACCATTGCGTCGCCCGCCTCGAGTGCACCGACGAGACCGCGGCACTCCACCATCCCTACTGCACCTGCCATGTCATTGCTCCTTAGTGGTCGTGAGATCCGTTGTTGGCCTCAAGTGGGGTGTCGCACCCGCCCATTCGACGGGAGAGTCTCCGGTGATCCGTATCGACGACACCGTGGGGTACCCGGCCTCGACGAGAACGATGTCCGAACCGACGCGACGTTCGATCGAGGGCGGCAGCATCGTCGTTCCGTTGGCGTCGTGAAAGCTTGCAATGAACGGAACCAGGGACGGCACGCATCCTTCTGCCCGCCACTGCGCCTGCACTATCGGTTTGTCGAGTGTCTCGACGTTGGGCACGTTCAGATTGAAGATGGTGCCGGGCGGTGCAGTGACGATGTGGTCGAGAACGTCGGCGATCAGAGTCCGAGCCGTGTCCCACTGACGCGGTGCGCTGTCGGCAATGTCGTCGCAGTACAACGAGAATGCGGCGCCGACCGCGCCGTGCCCGGCGCCTACGATCGCTGCGCCCGCGGTGCCGGAGTGCAGTACGCCGGAACCGAGATTCGAGGCGTCGTTGATTCCGGAGAGTACGACGTCGGGGATAGGCCCGAGTTGGCCGGTCATCGCCAGCAGCGCGATCATTCCCGGATGGGTTGCTGCAGAACGGACCTCATTCCGCAGAGTGCTGTTCTGACGTGACGTGACGACCGGGGATGCCCCGGGATCGCGCCACAATCCAGCTGCGCTTCCGCTGGACTGGCGATCTGGCGCAACGACCCACACATCGTGTCCGGCGGCTTCTGCGACCTCGGCGAGCGCAATGACCCCTGGGCTCGCTACGCCGTCGTCATTGGTGACCAGGATAGTCTTCGTCTTCGTCATCGCATGGTTCTCGTGATCGCTGCGGTGAGTGCGGGATCAGTGCTGTTTCGCAGCGTTGTCGGTGCGAAACCCGTTGTCGTGCGTGATTCTCGGTGTAGCTTATGAACGGTGGTGGGTGTGGCAGCTGTCCCGGTCATGGTTGCGTGCACTGCCATGCGCAGGCGCTCCGCCGATGTGCGACGTCGCTCGTTGCGGCGTGCAGCAGCCTCACCCTGTCGCTTCGCGGTGGGGGTGTTCGTGGTGTCGGCCGCGGGTACCGCACACGACGTCGCGCACTCGCAGTCGTGTTCTGCGCGCCCATAGAGGTGTGCGAGAAGCTCTTGCGGCCAGATTGCGACGAATTCCGCTCCGGCCGCGAGCAACTGCTCCTCGGTGTGCATTCCCCACGCGACACCGACGGCTCGAATTCCTGCTGTCACAGCCGCCTCGACGTCGCCCACGGTGTCGGTGACGAGCACCACCTCGCGCGGGTCAGCCTCCGGACGTTCGTCATTGCTCGACGACACCGGGGGCTCGTCGTAGTAGGCGCGGCACAGTCGGCCCGAACCTGACGCGGCATCGGCGAGGAATCGTGCGATGCCCACGGTTTTGTCAGGTTCTACGTCCCCGCCGAACACGTGTGAGAAGCAATATTCCAGGTTGTTGTTTCGAAGCACGCGTCGGACGACTGGAGTCGTGTTCGACGACAGTACTGCCAGACGGGAGTGCGGCACCATCGCCTTGACGACGTCGATGAGTCCCGGAACCATCACCGGCGAGTAATGGTCGGTGAGCGCATCCATGAATTCGGAGACCACAATGGCTACAAGGTGTGGTGGACACGCGTCGCGTAGGGAGGCAAAGAAGTTGCCCGCGAACAATTCGTAGAACGCTTCGGGGGTGTCGATACCCAGCCCGTGTCGACGGCCGATGGGCTCGAACACCTGCCACGACGCCTCGCGGGTCTGCACCAGGGTGCCGTCGAGGTCGAAGATGACCGCGGTTGGAGGTGGACACATGAGCTGGGGTGGTCCTTTCCGATTGGGCGAGCGTGCGCGACCACCGTTGGTGGTCGCGCACGTCTCTCAGATGTCGCCGCTGTAGATCTTGCAGAGGTGCTGGGGGCCGATGAAGTCCTGGATTTCACCCCAGCCGTCTGCGGAATCGTCACCGCCATAACGCCATTGCGCCAGCACGTTGTAGCCGACGGTGCCCGGCCCCGCCTGCCAGGGAAAAGCGGTGCGACCGAGGCCGGTCAAGCGGTGGGTCTTGCCGCGGCTGTCGGTGACCTCGAGTTCGACTGACTGGGCGAAGAATCCGCGGCGGATTGTGCGGCCGGTTGCGTCGGACAGTCCATACAGTTTGCCGTCTTCCATCACGTACCCGTGTGACAGCGTGAGGTCGGTTGCGGCGTCCGGTCCGCCATCGGGGTCGAAGTCGAGGATGGCGTGAATCGCGAAGTTCTCCGAGAAGTGCGCGTGCAGCCAGCTCATCGTGTGTCCTTGATGCTCCGAGCGCAGCCCCCAACTGTGATCCATCGTCGACACGCAATCGACGGGGTAGGTGCGCCCACGCAGGGAGACCTCGCCCTCGAACTTGCCGGTCTGGTCGAAGTGGCCCGCGTATGCCTCGCCCCATGCAAAGGTGTCGTCGTCGGCGGCTGCCGCGAGCGCTTTGGCGACGACCGGATCCTGTGCGGGATCGTGGATGTCGAATGCGTCGGCCAACGCGGTATAGCGGAACGAGACGGCTACACCGTCGCCGTTGTCGAACTCGACGTCCCAGACCTTGTTCGGGTCGGGTGAGGTCACCGACAGCCCGTTCGCGAGCTTGTAGTCGCGCAGATTGTGTGGCTGCGGGATCGCCAAGTGGTGTTGGGCATCCCAGTACTCGGCCTGCCACGGCGCCTCGACGAACTTGGAGTTCATCGCAACTGTCGAGATGACGACGCCCACGTTCGGCCGGAACAACGCATACACGCCGACATTGAGGTGCGCTTCCGGTACATAGAACCCGAAGAAGTTGGTCTCCGCCCACGTCGGATCGTCGCTGGTCGGCTTGTGAAAATCGGCGTCCTGGTCTTCGATCACTGTCTCTCCCTCGTATTCACGCCATCGTGTGAGAACCAGATTGCGTGATCGCCGCGATGGACGTCACCTCTTCCGTAGACAAACGGCCCGCGCATTCTTATCTTGCACTGATAAGAGGTAGCTGCGGCTCGCTTGCTTACTGTGTCTCCATCGCTCACCTGCGAGGTGGTGGGCGGATGAATCGAACAGGAGGGCACGATGCGCGTCGCACGGGTCGTCGGGCAGGTTGTCTCCACGGCCAAACCGGATTCGATCGCAGGTCGAACCATCCTGCTGCTCAACGATATTGACCCTGCCGACCCCGACCAGGTGAGTACGCGTACTTATGCCGCAGTCGATCTCGTCGGTGCCGGCCGCGGAGAGGTCGTACTCGTTGCCACCGGGGGTGCGGCGCGGGTCGAATCCGCGACTGCACAAGCGCCAGTCGACGCGGCGGCCATCGGCATTGTCGACAGCCTCGTGGTCGGTTCAGACGTGACCTACGAGAAATGAACAGTTCACGAAGATGACGAGTTCCCGAGAAAGAGCCACACCCGGGCGTAGGGCAACCGAGCCCGCCGCGACGAGTCCGGTCAAGAAGGCCGAATCGACAACTCCTGCAACGCAGGAGCAACCAAAAGAGAAAGGCACGACAATGGCACCACAGACAACCGCTACGCGCGGCGCGGGAGCGCTTGGACTGATCGAGACCAAGGGTCTCGTCGGTGCGATCGAAGCGGCTGACGCGATGGTCAAGGCCGCCAACGTCTCGTTGGTGGGTCACCGCGAGATCGGCGGGGGACTGGTCACCGTGATGGTTCGTGGCGACGTCGGTGCGGTCAAGGCCGCTACCGATGCTGGCGCAGTCGCCGCGGGCAAGGCCGGCGAAGTCGTTTCTGTCCACGTCATTCCGCGTCCCCATGAGGAGACCGAGAGCGTTCTGGCAATGCTCACCCGTCCCAAGGGCGCCTGAGTCCCGCTGTGTGCGTACACCGCTGCAGTAGGTGGTGAGGAAAGGCAAGTGAGATGACAGCAGTTCTCGATCCCGACCTGGCGGCCCTCGCCGACGTCCGGTCGCAGGTCGCTGCGACCAAGGCGGCGTTCGACGCCATCGACGGCGCAGATCAGGAGTATCTGGACAACATCGTTCGTGCCATGGCCAAGGCCGGGTACGCGGCGTCGGAGAAGCTCGCGCGGCTCGCCGCCGACGAGACCGGCTACGGCGTGTTCGAAGACAAGATCATCAAGAACCGGTTCAACACGGGTTTCGTGGCGGACTGGATGCTCGAGCGCCGAGCAGTCGGTGTTCTCTGGGCCGACGAAGCGAACAAGGTCACCGCGATCGGCTCGCCGATGGGGCTCATCGCCGCGATCATCCCGGTGACGAATCCGACGGCGACCGTCCTGTTCAAGAGCCTCGCAGCGGTCAAGGCCGGCAACGCTGTCGTGCATGCACCGCATCCTCGTGCGGCGAAGTGCTCGCTGGCGGCGGCAGAGGTGATGGCAGAAGCCGCGGTGAAAGCCGGAGCGCCCGAGCATCTGGTGTCCTGCCTGCATCAGCCAACCTTGCCTGCGACGGCGGAGTTGATGTCACATCGAGACGTGCGGCTGGTCCTGGCCACCGGGGGACCAGCGATGGTCGCCGCCGCATACTCGAGCGGGAAGCCGACGATAGCGGTCGGTGCGGGCAACGTTCCGGCGTATGTCGACAGGTCTGCGGCAGACATCCCGGAAGTGGCGACGATGCTCGTGAGCTCGAAGTCCTTCGACAACGGGACGGCATGTGTCGCAGAACAATCCGTGGTCATCGACTCGCCAGTCGCCGATCGACTCATTGCCGAGATGACCCGTGAGGGCACTGCATGGTTGACGCTCGATCAGCAGCAGGCTCTTGCACGCACTCTTTTCGACGAGAGCGGGGGATTGCGGCCCAACGCAGTTGGTCAGTCTGCGGTGAGACTTGCTGAGATGTCTGGCTTCTCGGTGCCGTCGACCACCAAGGTCCTGGGCGCGGAGTTGGACGCGGTCGGCTCCGACATCCTCCTCTCACGGGAGATCCTCGGACCGGTCCTGACCATCTACCGTGAGAACGGATCGGACGCCGGCTGGCGTCGCTGCCGCGAGATCCTCGCGCTCGGGGGCGAAGGACACACCGTGGCCATCCACGCGGCCGACACCGGTGTCATCGCCAAGTTCAGCGAGCTGCCCGCGGGACGCATCATCGTCAACAGTCCCGCGTTGTTCGGCGGCATGGGGTACTCGTGCAATGTCGACCCGTCCTTTCAACTGGGCACGGGCACCTGGTCGGGTTCGATCTGCTCCGACAACGTGACCCCGCTACACCTGGTGAACATCAAGCGAGTTGCCCACCTGGCCCGGCCGTGGCGCGGAGTCTACGAGTGAGCCTCTTGCGCTTCGCATCATCGTCATCGGGGCTGCTCGCCCCACTATTCCCGAGGACCTTCACATGAGCCATCAGGCAACCCTACGAACCTATGCGTTCATCGATCGCATGCAGCCTCAGTGCGCAGCCCACGTTGCAGCAACCAGTCCCGGCGATCCGCCGCTGGCCGGTATGGCCGAGCTGTTCGTGGAGATGGCGCCGGGCAACGAAGTGTTCAAGGCCGCCGATATCGCACTCAAAGCCGCGGGTGTCCGACCCGCACTGCAGATCATCGAGCGTGAATTCGGCCTACTGGAACTACATTCCGAGCAGCAGGCCGAGGTGTTGGCCGCCGGTGAAGCATTGCTGGGCGAACTCGGGATGAGCGAGAGCGACCGCATCAAGCCGAAGATCGCGTCGACTCAGTTCATCACCAACGTGCACGGCTACCAGGCGCAGCTGCTCAACAAGTGGCGCAAGGGTTCGCTGCTGATGCCGGGCGACAGTCTGTTCGTGCTCGAGTGCGCCCCCGCTGCGTATATCGCGTTGGCCGCCAACGAAGCAGAGAAGGCTGCCGATATCAGCGTGATCGAGATCCGCGCAGTCGGTAGGTTCGGCCGCTTGTTCTTGTCCGGCGGCGAGAGCGAAGTCGCGACCGCACGCGACGCAGCGGTCGCCGCACTCGAGTCGCTTGACGGAGTGGAGGAGGCAAAGCGATGAGCGTCCATGGGGCCGATTCCGTCGACGCCGTGCTCGCTGCCGGCTCCACGCAACTCGTGGTCGGGCGTACCGACATCGTCACGCCGTTGGCGCGCGAGCGAGCGCGAGACACCGGCGTCGAGATCGTCGTCGCCGGCGGCTCCGAGGAGAGCGGGCGGTCTGCTGGCACCATCTCACCCGCCGCGGCGCACACGACAGCGACGTCGTTCACCGGTGCGTCGGCTACGCCGACCACGGGTCGTGAAGAACCGATGTCGTTGCCACATAAGGCATCACGGACCGTCGCACCGCCGCCGCTGAGCCCGCCGTCGCCTGCGTTGTACCGAAGGGGTGGGCCGCTGGCGGCCAACGTGCGCGTCGACAGGCTTGTCACTCCGTCGAGCGCGGCGACCTCGAATGCGAGCTCGCGGGCGGATGGCCGAGCCCGACGGGTGACAGTGGTCGGTGCCGGCAACGTGGGCATGATCGCGGCTATGCGACTCGCGGAGTCCGACAGGATCGACGAGGTGGTCCTTGTCGACATTGCCGGAGAGCGCGCCGCCGGAATCGCGTTGGACATCACACACGCCTCGCCGCTGCTCGGGTTCTCGACAAAGGTCCGTGGGGTGAACACGCTTGCCGAGGCGGGTGCGTCCGACTATGTGGTCATCACCGCGGGCAAGGCGCGGACCCCGGGTATGAGCCGAACAGACCTGGTCGGTACCAATGCTGCGATCGTCGGTTCGCTTGCGCAAGAGGCTGTGTCGGCTTCTCCGGAGGCGGTGCTACTCATCGTCACAAATCCGCTCGACGAGATGACCCAGCATGCGTGGCAGGTCACCGGGCTCCCGACGAGCAGGGTGATCGGCATGGCCGGGGTGCTCGATTCGTCGAGGTTCGAAGCGTTGACCGCGCTCGCCGCTAATGTCCATCCGCACGAGGTGTCGGCGTTGGCGCTCGGCAGTCACGGCGACGAGATGGTGATGCCACTGTCGCAAGCGACGGTGTCGGGGCGGCCGATCGATGCGGTACTCGGTGCCACCGCGGTTGCAGGACTTGTCGATCGGGCCCGAAACTCCGGAGCCGAGGTCGTCGGACTGTTGAAATCGGGTAGCGCATTCTTCGCACCAGGTCTCTCCGCCGCACTTATGGTCCTCGCGA
This sequence comes from Gordonia sp. i37, assembly GCF_002043085.1. Taxonomy (NCBI): domain Bacteria; kingdom Bacillati; phylum Actinomycetota; class Actinomycetes; order Mycobacteriales; family Gordoniaceae; genus Gordonia; species Gordonia sp. i37. Next base: position 17,942 of record NZ_MVPX01000621.1, read on the forward strand.
TGATCACCGAATCCTGTGATGTGATGGCGGCGACGGTAGCACCGCACGGTGAGTATGGAATTACCTCTGGATATGTCGGGCTGCCGGTTCGCCTGAATCGTTCTGGACTCGCCGAGATCGTGCAACTTCCGCTCACTGCAACGGAATTGGGTGATCTCCAGGGAGCTGCCGCCCGTATCGCGGAACGTGTGAAGTCACTCGACGCGGTGAATGCATGATGAAGGCGGTCGTCTATACCGCGCCCGGTGAGGTCTCGGTCACCACAGTCGCAGATCCGGTACTCGTAGACGGATCCGACGCCATCGTGCGTGTCCTGCGCGCCGGCATCTGCGGCACCGACCTGCATCTCACCGAGCATGGTGACGGGCTCGACGCCGGGAATGTGCTTGGGCACGAATTCGTCGGGGTGGTCGTGGACGTCGGTGCCGCAGTGCGTGGTCTGCGACCCGGCGATCGTGTTGCAGGGGCCGACTTCATCTCGTGCGGTGCGTGCTGGTGGTGCCGGTCCGGGTGTCAGTGGGAGTGCGCGCAGAAGGCCTTCTTCGGCACCGGCACGTCGTTCGGACCGCGACTCGACGGCGCGCAGGCAGAACTGGTGAGGGTGCCGTTCGCTGATGTCGCACTTCAGGTCCTTCCCGCTGAACTCGACTGGGAGAGAGCGCTTCTCCTCGGCGACATCCTCGCAACCGGATACGGTGCAGTCCGTCGCGCGGACTTCCGTCCCGGTGCGACGTTCGCGGTGATCGGCGGTGGCCCCGTGGGGCAACTGGCCAGTCAATCAGCCCAGGCGTGCGGAGCAGGTCCGGTGGTGGTTGTCGAGCCCGTGCAGGCGCGTCGCGAACTCGCAGAGAAGTGCGGCGCGATCGGGGTCGCCCCGGACGACGCCCGCGCTGTCATCGACGAACTCACCGACGGCCGCGGTGCAGACGTCGTGATCGAAGCGGTCGGCGGAGCACGGGGACTCGACACCGGTTTGGCGATGATCCGCAAGCGCGGCACGTTGGTGTCGGTTGGCGTACACAGTGCCGCCGAATGGCCGATGCCGGTCGCGCAGGCATTCGCGGACGAACTCACGCTGTCGTTCGCCATCGGTAATGCAGTGCGCGACAGGGACGAACTCGGACCATTGCTCGCCGCCGGGGTCATCGACCCGACTGCAGTGATCGACGAGCATGTGCGAATCGATGACGCGGCACGGGGGTACTCCGCGATGCGCTCACGAGAGTGTGTCAAAGCAGTGATCGTCTTCGACTGAGTTCACGGCCGGAGACAGGACGCACCCGTCAGGGCACGTCGGTCTCCGGTTGTTCTGCTTGTTCGGAGACCTCGAGCAACCGAAGTGCCAGATCAGCACGCATCCGGTCGCTGTGCTGCGACAGGTCGAGGCCGGTGAGCTTACGAATGCGGTCAAGGCGATAGGCGAGCGTCTTGTGGTGAATGTAGAGCAGTTCCGCCGCGTCCTTCTGTGAACAATTGGAATCGAAGTAGGCTCGAAGTGTCTGCATCAGCGATCCTGCGTTCTGGCGGTCGTAATTCTTTAGTGGGCCGGTGATCTCACGCACGAAGGACTGGAAGTCGGCATCCTCGTGGCCGAGGAGCAGTCGGACGATGCCGAGATCGTCGTACAGCGACACCGATCCGAGTCGCTGCGCCGCAGCGAGTGCGGTTCTGGCTTCTGAGAATGCTTCGACATAGTGTGCTGGCTTGTCGCGAGCGGTGCTCAGTCCCCACGAGAAGGTGATGTCGGGGTGGTCGGCTGTCAGCTGAGCATTGAGTGAACGCAGGAAATCCCTCGCCCGGTCGCGGTCGTGGATCGGCACAAGGGCGACGAGCCTGTTGCCACGGAGACCTGCCAACGTCGGCTGCGCGGGAGAGGTCAGCGAACGCACCGAATCGAGAATTGCCCGTCGCGCCCTGTCTGACGACGAAATGCTCCACTCTTCCTGGTGTGCAATGGAATCAAGATTCTCGATCGACCCGTACAGAATGCGATGCCAGCCGCGCAGCCAGATTCCCATCTGTTGGGCGCGTCCGCGGGCTGCTGCCCGCTGCTCGGGAGAGCCGTCCATCAGATCCCACAGGATCTGATCGAGCGCCTCCGCGCGTGCGAGACTCGCCGCACGCTGCTGTAGGTGGAAGAGTGCGCACGCTAGAGCGGCCTGCTGGCACGCAACCTGCGTCCGGTCGTCGCCGGCAGTGCTGCCCTGGGCGCAGACCATCCCGAATTGGTCGTTGCCCAGTTCGATGGGGTGCAACCAAATAGGCTGCTCGCCAACAGATCTGATCGGCCCGACGTCGCGAGTCAGTGATTCGCGTGCGTGTGTGCACGCGGCGTCGATGGCCTGGGTGTCGGCGTCGCGTGGGTAGCGGGCTTCGATCACTCCGTCGGCTGTGACGACGGCAACGGTTCCGCCCAGGTAGTCGTGGAGAGTCCGTGCGACCCGCGCGAACACGGCGCCGTTCTCGAGAACGATGTCGATCAGCGACTTCTGCAGTCGAGCTGTCTCGTCGAGCAGCGAGATCTGTCCCTGCAGGCGCGCACGAGTCGATTCGAGGTCGGTGAGTGCGCTGCGCTGCGAATCGTAGAGGCGAGCGTTGTCGATTGCGATCGTCGCGAGGTCGGCCAGCGCTTCGAGTCGACGTAGATCCCGCCCGGTGAAACTCGAGTAGCGTCGTCGCCACACCTCGAGGACGCCGACCAGGTCGTCGCCGAGATTCAATGGAACCGCGAGAGCTGAACGGGTCTCCTCGTTCTCGGCGAGGGACATGAAGTCGTTGCTGATACGCATGTCCTGCAGGTAGCTGTCAACTTTGGCGGGAGCGCCGGTCTCGAACACCATCCCGGCGACGCCCTGTCCCTTGCCCATTCTCAGTCGCGAGGTCTCGACCAATCGGTGGCCAACACAGGAACGCATCCGCAATTCGTCGCCCTCGCGGAGGAAGACTCCACAGATATCGGATTCGCTCATCCGGAGTGTCTCGGTGGGGATGGTGAGCAGCACTTGATCGAGATCGGCGACGCTGAGGACCTGCTTGGCCAGATCGCCCACGACACGCGACTCGTCATGGAAGTCGCTGACTTCGCTTCGCGCCGCATCGAGTGTCCGAATCAGTGTGAGCCAGACGCAGATTCGCGACAGGAGTGCGAGATCGTCGGTATCGAATTCTGTCTCGGCGAGGAGGGCGTAGCCGCCGATCGCCACTCCGCGCCGCACCAGTGGCCCGCTGCTGCATTCGAGCGCCGCGTAGTCGGATTGGTCGAGTTCGACGGACGGATCCGGCTCGCCGTTGGTCGAGTCGAGGCGGACCCAGGTCAGGTCGTCGCGGCGAGACAGCAGAATTGGTGAGGTCGCATCGAAACAGCGTGCTACTGCGGCCTCCGCGGTCGCGGAATCCTCGATCACCGACCCCAACAGTGCGTCGAGGTCGGTACGTGTCGCCGGCGAGAGGTGCACGATCACACCGCAGCACTCACGGGGCCGACCGCGCAATCCCGAGTGGCGTGATGAGGTTCGCGTGCGGATAGGTGTGCACCGGCCGATCGAGGTACTTGGCGATCGCGGTGTCGGCACCCGGGTACATGAGCGCTCCTCCCGCGAGATGGATGTCCAGTTCCTCCGCGCCACGTGTGAGTTCAGCGATGTTCTGCGCTATCCGTTCGAAACCGGGTCGCAGGATGGGGAGGTATTCGCTGTCGGACCCAGTGCGTTTGAGCTCTTCGGCCTCCGCGAGGTCGACGCCGAGTGCGCCCGAGAGGATGAGGTCGAGATGATGCCCGCCACCGGCGCGATCATCGAGGGCTTGGAGTTCGCCGTCACGGAACACCCCGACGCCGGTCGAGCCGCCGCCGACGTCGACGACGACGCCGTCGGAGATCTCGAGCGTGTTGTTGGCTGCCGTCACCTCGTCGAGGAGCACCACCTCTTCGAAGTCCGCTGCTTCCAGAACGAACCTGCAGGCGCGGCTTTCGGCGACTCCAACACACGGTGGGAATGCAGTGGCCGCATCGCGCAGGTCAACTCCCAGCGCCTGCTCTGCCGCGGCCTTGAGGCGACGTGTCGCCGCAGCTGCGCCCGCGAAATCGACGACCACGCCGTCGCGGATCGCTGCAGTGGCTTCGACATCGATCCAGACAGGATGGCCCGCAGCGTCGACCACGACGATGACGCACGTCGCGGTACCGAGGTCGATCCCGGTGCGGAGATCAGACGGAGTCTGGGTGCTGTCGTGGAACTCGGCGTCGCCGGAGATCAACGATCCGGCGACGCCGAGGGTCTCGCACACGGTGCGTGGGTGACTCGTGGTCACGTGTCACTTCCTGTTGGTCGAGTGGGACGAATGTGTTGTCGGTGCCACACTCTAACCGACTGGTGTGTGCTGCTCATTGTCCCTTAAAGACAATCAACCCGGGGGTGATTATCCATAGGTGCAGTGACGCTCGACTAGGTCAGCCGAACGTCAGTACCGCCTTGGTGACCTTGCCGTGGTGTACAGCGTCGATGGCGTCGTTGATCGCGGCAAAATCGTAGGTGGTGATCAGCTTGTCGAAGGGGAAGCGGCCGTTCCGGTAGAGCTCGATCATGCGGGGAACGAACTCGCGAGGCACGGCATCGCCCTCGATGACACCCACCAGCGTCTTACCGAACAGAAGGTGCCCCTGGTCGATCGCGACCTCGTTGGGGAGGCCCTGGAAGCCGACCGTCGCGCACGTGCCCGGCGTGTCCAGGCATTCCAGTGCCGACCGCAGTACCGACTCGAAGCCGATGCAGTCGACGGAGTAGCGCGTGCCGGTACCGCCGGTGATCTCGCGAATCCGCTCGGCTGGATCGACGGACGACGAATTGATGGTGTGCGTGGCGCCGAGTTCCGCGGCGGTGGCGAGGCGATCGTCGGAGATGTCCACCGCGATGATCGTGGTGCACCCGGCAGCCACAGCGGCAAGCACTGCAGCCAACCCCACCGAACCGACCGCGAACACGGCGATCGACGAGCCGGGTTCCGGACTCAGCGAGTTCAGGACCGCCCCGGCGCCCGTCTGGATACCGCACCCGAGGGGGCCGAGCAGCTCCAACGGTAGGTCGTCGTCGACCTTGACGGTGTTGTGCGCGGCCACCACGGCGTGACGTGCCCACGACGACTGACCGAACCAGGCGCCGAGGACCGCGTCGCCATCGCGGCTCAGTGGCGACGAGCCGTCTGCGCGGGCGCCGACCAGATTGAGCGGGATGAACTGTCGACAATGTTGCGGGATGCCTCCGGCGCAGTGATCGCAAGTGTTGCAGTGGGCATAGGAGAGCACGACGCGATCGCCCACCGCGAGTTCGGTGACACCGTTGCCGACTTCTTCGACGATGCCCGAGCCCTCGTGGCCGAGGACGATCGGTGTCTGACCCGGGGCCGGTGCTGCGATCACGCCGAGATCGGTGTGGCACACACCGACGCCGACGATGCGCACGAGAACCTCGTCCGAACGCAGTGGGGCGACGTCGACGTCGACAAGCTCGAGCGGGGCGTTCGCCTCCGTCAGAATCGCTGCTGTTGTTTTCATGTTGTCAACCACTTTCTGTTGATTTGTCGATTCCCGGATGGCGGGACGGTGGCTGTGGCCGGGGTGGTAAACCTCTCCGGCGCCGGTCAATTGACCCGGAGGACGATCGCGTCGCCCTGTCCGCCGCCACCGCAGAGCGCGGCCGCGCCGATGCCACCGCCGCGTCGTCGCAGCTCCAGTGCGAGGTGCAGGACGATTCGAGCCCCGGACATCCCCAGCGGATGGCCCATCGCGATGGCACCGCCGTTGACATTGACCTTTTCCGGGTCGATCCCGAGGCGACGCGTCGACGCGATGCCGACTGCCGCGAATGCTTCGTTGATCTCGACCACGTCGAGGTCGGAGACATCGATACCGGCCTTACGGCAGGGGGGGGGGGGGGGGGGGGGGGGGGGGGGGGGGGGGGGGGGGGGGGGGGGGGGGGGGGGGGGCGGGC